>JAAZBY010000481.1 GCA_012513595.1 Chloroflexota bacterium | reverse complement strand
TGCAGCGCGTCGGCGTCGGCCAGCTCGCTCAGCCCCTTGTCAAAGACGTCGTTGTGTAGGTACGTCATTCTGCGCTCCCTTGCAGAGGGCTAGTTCGCCCGCTCAAACCACGTGAGGTTGCCCCACTCGCCCACCGGGCAGTAGACGATCTGCTGCCACTCGCGCTCCCCCGGGCTTCGGTACGCCTGGGCCCGGTACGTCACCCCGCCCACTGTCACGTCCACCTCGCGCGAGGCCGGCAGCAGCCCCCCCGTTGCGCCAGCCCGCTCAAAGGCCGCCACCGGGTTCAGCGGGATGATGTGCGCCTGGACGGCCTCGCCGATAGCGGCCTCCAGGTCGGGTGCCACGGGTCGCGCCGGGCCGTTCTCCCGCGCCCACTCCGCCAGCGTCCACACCAGCGGCCGCGGCCCGCCCCCCTCGTACCACGGCGCTCCCCACTGGGGTTTGTCGCCGAGAATCCACAGCGCGATCCCGGTGACGTCCTTGCTGCGAATCAGCCCGAGCCAGTCCACGAGCGCCGCGTCACCCCAGTCCGGCCACGTGGAGCGTGAGGGGTAGCCGCACTCGGTGATGTAAAGAGGCTTGCCCGGCAGGAAGAGCCTGAGCCGTTCAAACCGCAACCCCCGCCAGGGCTCGGCCCACGCACCCCGCCCCTCGTGGAGGTAGACGTGGGCATAGACTTCATCCATCAGCCCCAGCGCGTTCGCACAGAGCGACTGGAGGCGCGCCGCCACCGCTTCCCCCGGCGACAGGGTCTCCCGGCAGCCCTCGGGCCCGTGCAGGTAATAGTCGCCCACCGGGTCCGAGGGGAACCACACATCGCGGTTCCCCGGCGTCAGCGCCGGCCCCCCCAGGCGCGTCGCCGGATCGTGCGCTTTGAGCGCCCGGTAGGTCTCACAGAACCACTCGTTGTAGCGGCGCAGGTCGTCCGGTTGGTCGCCAAAGCCCTCCCAAGTCGCCCAACGGGGCATGTTCGGCTCGTTGTAGGCCTGCAGGTGCCGCTGGGCGCTTGGCACCACCGGCCAGTAGCGGTCCATCGCGCGCCGGCACTGGTCGATATAGTCCCCCAGCGGCGCCCCCGGCACATAGTAGGGGCGCATGATGATCTGGCACCCCGGCGCAATCCCGAGCAGGCGCGTGATCTCCTCAGGGCGCGCCCCCTCGTCGGGTAGAAAAACGACACACCCCGGTTGCACCGCCTCGAGGATGCGCCAGTCAATGTCCGTCGGCGCGTTGCCGTTACCGAGATGCCACCCTACCAGGTTTCCCACTCCCGCCTCCTCTCCACCTGCCAGCCACGCCTCGGGGTCCACCGCGCCGTGTAGGTAGGGCGAACCTCCCACGGCCCGCACCTCAAAATGAACGTGTGGTCCCGTGGACTTGCCCGTGTTCCCGCTCAACCCGATCCGCTGCCCCGCCGTCACCCGCTCCCCCTCGCCCACGCTGCAGGCAGAGAGGTGCGCGGTGTAGACCCGGTACGCCCCCGACTCGATCACCACATAGCGCCCAAAGCCGCCCGCTTGCTCCCGCGGGTGCGCGATCCCATCGCAAGGCGCAGTAACCGGCGTCCCCACGTAACACGAGTAGTCGATGCCGTGGTGCGCCGGCGGGTCCCACCCCTGCGATACGCGCACAATCTGCTGGGCGTCGAGGGGCAGCCGCCTCACGCGTCCTCCCGATCCCGCACTAGCGGCTCCAGGCTGGCGATCAGGCGCCCCGGCACGGCCTCCAGCGTGTCGAGCATCGCGATGGGGATGCTGTTCAGAACCTCTACCTTGGCCGCGCTCATCTCCTCCCACACCGCCCCCCAGCCGGCGATGCTCGCGCCCGCTGGCTCCTTCCAGAGGACCGTCCCGTCCTCGCGCGTCGCGATCTTGCCGCCGGGGTCCGTCTGGCAGAACTCCCGCAGGCGGGCCAACCGCTCCACGTCGAAAGCCTCCAGCGCCGCCGCTAGCTCGCGCTGCACCGCGCGCAGCCGCAACCCAAGCCGCGGCGCCATCTCGCGCTCGAGGAGCGCCGGAATCGCCGCCTGTGCCTCGAGCGCCTGCCCGTAACTGAGCTCCATTTCTGCCCCTCTCGTTGCGGCGCGCGGCGTCCTACCGCGTCGCCAGCGTCTTTGTGCTACCGTTCCCGAAAGTGACTTTCAGGTTGTAGCTCGAATCCACCCAGATGAACGCGATGCCATCGTAGGCGGTCGGCGCCGACTGCCCCTCGCCGAGCACGAGGCCCTTCTGCCCGCGCACGTAGGCCGCCGCGTCGATGTTGCCGTCGCCGGGTGCATACGAGATGCCGCAGCCAAGCGCCTTGTGGAAGGTGGCCACCCCTGCCTTGTCGATCGTGAGTCTGGCGTTGCCCGTGGCGTTGCTACCAACATACACGCGGAGCGCCCCGTTAGTTGCGTCCGATACGATGATATTCAGCGCACGCCCTGCGCCGCCGTTATACAAATAGCCGTCGCCGGCGGCGCCGTAGCCGGTGTAGGTTGCGTCGTTCGGATCGCGGCGCCCCAGAGAGAGAGACGCTGGTTGGCTGTCGCGCACGCCTATTTGAACTAGCGCGGGGTCAGTGTTCTTGCTGTTCGCCAGTATCCATTGCAGCACGTCGGCGCTCCCCGTGCCGCGCACCTCCCCCGCCAGCGCCCCCGTTGCAGTGCCAACGTTGAGGCCGCCGGAGATGACCATGGAGTCGTCCGTCTTGAGCTGATGATCACCGCCACGATACAGGTTCGTGTCGTGTTGCCACCCGAAGGTGATCTTGTCGGAGACCTGGACAGCACTCGCGTCTAGGTCGATGGTGCTTCCAAGCGTATATGTCGCTGACAGAGATATTTTCGCCACATCGTAGATGCCAAAGGATGTCCTTATGACCACCTCGGCATGATCGTTGGCAACAGATCTGCCGCGTGCCGCTATCGTAACGCGTGACATATCCCCGCCACCTGCTGCGAGCAGATTCAGGTGAGTTTCTGCGCCAAGTTCGTCTGACGCCACGCCATAAGATGACAAGGCGACAATCGCCCTGAGATCGTCGCCATAGCACGTGAGCCTGCCATAGGTGATGTCGCCACGTCTGAAGTTGTATGACCGGGACCCCGTGCTGTCCTCCGTGAGACCCGGTTCCACCACAACCCCATTGCCGTCCAGCCGGACGGTATCTGGGCCTGCCACAATCGCCCCGTCCGTATCCACATACGCCTGCACCACCGTGCCGCTGGCCCCGCCGCGAAACTCCAGCCTCTTGTTCGTCGCGTTCCAGTAGGCGTTGCCCTGGTTCTCCGCTACCTGCCCAAACGCCGCGCTCCCGCTGGTGTCCAGCGAGATGAGCGCCGTCTCGTTGGTGCGCAGCTGCACCCCCGCCGACGACAGCCGCACGTTCCCTTGCCCCGCCGCAACCTCCCCAACGGTGATGGTCCCGTCCGGCGCCCACTGCCCCACGGTCGCGCCGTGGAGCCGCATCCGCAGCCCGCTGGTCGGGTCCACGGTGAGGTTGACCTTCCCCGCCGCATACTCGCCCAGGGCCACCCCGTAGGTCTCCGCCCCATAGCCCCAGCCCCCGTTCAGGTCGCCGATCCGCACCACCTCCGCCTGGGCGTTGTAGGCCGCCCCCTGGCGGATCAGGCTGATGCGTGGCGTGTCGTAGGCGTTTAGCTCCACCCGCCCCGCCCCCGCCTGCCCCAGCACCAGGTACGGCGTCCCGGCAGGCCAGGCCGGGTCCGTGGCGTGCGCCCCGGCCAGGTCGCGCGTCACGTTGTAGACCGTGCCGCTGACCAGCGCGCCCACCTGTAGATACTCGGCCTTCACAGCGCCGCCCGCGTCGTGAGAGCGGATCACCACCATATCGCCCGGCGTCATCAGGTCGCCAAAGTCCACGGCCGTATCCTCGGCGCTCACCGCCGCCCCCAGGCTCCCCTGGTCGTGCCCGACGATGAACCAGCCGCCCAGGAGCTGCGCCGTCGCCTCCGCGAACACCGCCGCGTTGATCTGCGAGACGTACTGCTCCCGCCACCAGCGCAGCGCCGAGCCCAGGTCGTAGGTGTCGGTCGCCTCCGGCAGGATGCTCCGCGCCGTCACCGTGGCCTGGAACAGGTGCGCGCCCGTCCACGTCGGCGTGATCGCCTCATCGAGGTGGTGCTGGTGGTCGGCCCGCGCGAACGTCGTCGCCGCCCCCTCGGCGTTGGCCGCCAGGCTCACCGCAACCGGGGTCCCGGCGCTCACGCCGTGCCGGTGATCGGCCCGCGCCAGGGCCGCGCCGCTGCCCGCCTCCGCCGTGTCGCCCGGTTGCACGGCGCCCGGCGCGCCGGTCGTCACCGCGTGCGCATGGCTCGCCGCCGTCACGGTGTTGCCCGTCGCCGCGGTCAGCGTGCCCGGCGTCCCCAGCCGGAGCCCAGCGCTCAGGTCCAGCCCCGGATTGGCCGCCAGTTTCAGCCCCAGCGCCTGGCCGCTCAGGCTCAGCCCCTGGTTGCTGACCGTCACCGGCGCATGGTGCGCCGCCGCGTTGGTGAGGTGAGAGGAGATGTCCATCCGGTGAAAGTGCTCGGCGCCGGTGTCCGTGTTGATCGTCGTCAGGCTGACCGTTCCGGGGAAGGACGCGCCCCCCCCATGGCCGCTCCCTTGCCCCGCCGTGATCACGGTCATCCCGCTGACTACCTGTCCGGAGCGCCGCCCGTCCTGCACAGCGTTGCGCAGCACGTCCACGTCGTCCATCGCCTGGCGGTCTACCGTCGACGCCTCCACCCCGACGGTGTGCAGCCCGTCGCTATCAATGGCCTGCGTTACCCCGATGACGCACAGGTCCGCGTCGATGTCCAGCGCGTGATGGCCGTCCGCGAACTCGTGATAGACGACGCGCAGCATCTGGCCGGGCCACAGCCCCGCGCCCGCCCTGGCCACCTCCAGGTCGTAGAACCGTTGCGCCACGCCGTGCGTGCGCAGGTATTCCAGCGCCCGGTCAAAAAGGGCGTTGGCCGCCATGCTGGGATGTTCATACCAAGAGTCCGCCTGCTGCATCGATACGTCAGTAAACCGCACCGACGCCTCGATCCGCCCATGCAGGCTGGCCCCCGCATCGTTCTGCAGGTACCCGTCTACCTTGCTCAGCGAATACCCTGCCGGCGCGCTTCGCGTCGTCAGGTGTAGCGTCACCCCATCGTTAGAAGTGGGGTATAGCCGCGTCACTACCTCGGCGGTGTCGCGCCGCTCCGTGAGTGACCGGATAAGGCACACCTCGCCACGGCTCTCGGCTGCCAGCAGACCAGGGCCCGTGGCCGGCGCCCTGACCGCCCGCACGCCAGACGCCGCAAACTGTGAGAACCACGCCAGCGACCGGCCCGCCCCGAGCCGAAAATGCTCGCGCACCGGCACGCCGCCGCCATCCTGGCCGCCCTGCTCGGAAAGAGATCGCAACGCCGCAAGTACCGACTCCCCCTCGATCTCGAGATACTTGGCCGACGTGGTTGCCGGGTAGCCTGTTCTCACCCAGGTGTCTGGCGCGTAGGCCATGATCTGGTTGACGCCCCCCGTCGTGGGCACGTCCGCCCACACGGCCGCTTCGCGCAGCCTGATCTCGTCTGTAACCTGCCCTGGCTGTACGGTAAAGCGCACCCAGAACCACGACCCCGCCTGCGCCGTCGGCTGCACGCGCGCCCAGTCGGCCGGGCGGCTAAACGAGATGACGCCGTTCTGGTTGAACGTGCACCATTCGCTGTAGGCGTTCTGTCCCATTGTGCCGTCGGATAGGTCCGGCAGATCGACCCAGCCTGACCCGTCGTAATACTGCCCGATGAGGCTCGTCGCCCGTCGGTTCGTTTCCAGGTAGTCGCCCAGCCAGATGCGCACATAGTCAAAGCGCGCGTCGCAGCCTACATA
>JAAZBY010000480.1 GCA_012513595.1 Chloroflexota bacterium | reverse complement strand
GCGGTCACTCGGGAAGGGCGACGGTGTCCTCGGTGCGCTCTTGCCAGCGCCGGATTCTGCGGCGCAGGTCGGCCACGATCTCCTCGTGCCCGGGGACGCTGAAGAGGTTACGCGTCTCCAGCGGGTCGTCGTGGAGGTTGTACAGCTCATCCTCGCCGATGGTGCTCCAGTTGAGCTTCCACCCCTCCGGCGTGACGATAGTGCGCACTGGGTCGCCAAAGGCGGCCTGGATTTCCTCCGCCGTGGCCATGTCGCGCCACACCGGCAGGATGCTGACGCCGCCGACCACGTCGCCAAAGCCGTTGTTGAAGCCCTGCCACTCGTAGATGACGTCTCCCTCGGGGAGCGCTGCCTCGTCTCCACGCAGGTAGGGCACCCAGGAGCAGCCCTGCAACCCCTCGGGCACGGCCTGGCCGGCGGCCTCGAGGATGGTGGGCACTATGTCCACCTGAGAGACCGGCTCAGCCACGTGGCGGCCGTCGTCGGCGATGCCGGGGATGCGCACCAAAAGCGGTACCGTGGCAGCCTCCTCGAACTGGGTGCACTTGGCCAATAGCCGGTGGCTGCCCATCATGTCGCCATGGTCCGAGGTGTAGATGATGATCGTGTCTTCCATCAGCCCGCAGCGGGCCAGCGTGTCGAGCACGCGGCCAAACTGCGTGTCGACCAGGCTGCACAGGCCCCAGTAGTTGGCGATGAGGCGGCGCCAGTCGTCCTCGGTGCGCAGCGGAAGGCCACTGTGCCCGTTGGCATAGTACCCCGCGTGGTACAGGCGCGTCTTCAGCGGGTTGGCCTCCGTGGGTACGTCGTGGAAGTTGGCCGGCAGGGGGATATCGGCCGGATCGTACTGGTCGTCCCGCGGGCCAAAGTAGGGCATGTGCGGCTCAAAAAAGTTCACCGTCAGGAGGAAGGGGCGATCGCGGTTCTCACGGATGAAGCGGCAGGCCTCGTTGGCCACGTAGAACGGCTTGGAATACTCCTCCGGCAGGCGGGCGCAGAAGCCGCGGGAGAAGGACTCGAACCCATCCTTCGACCTCGCGTCGGGGCGGAAGCCGTTGGCCACCAGCCAGTCGTGGTAGGTGGAGTGGGCGTTCTTGTCGTACTGGTCTTCATAGTGCGGGCGATAGCCGTCGTCGATGCTGATGAAATCGGTAAAGCCGTGCTGAGCAAAGATCTCGTTCCCCAGGTGCCACTTGCCATGGTAGCCCATGGCGTACCCTTCCCAGTCGGCCAGCTCGGGCAGGCAGGGGACATCGGCCGGCAGCGTGACGTTGTTCTCCGTGCAGCCGTTGGTATGCGGATAGAGGCCGGTGAGCAGGGTCGAGCGGGACGGCGTGCACACCGCCTGGGTGACGTAGGCCTTGCCAAACACCACGCTCTGCTCGGCCAGGCGGTTCAGGTTGGGCATCTCGATCTGCGTGTTGCCGTAGGCGGCCATGGTGGCGGCAGCCTGCTCATCGGTGAATACGTACAGGATGTTCGGACGCTCTCTCATTATGCTCCTCTGACGCTGCTTCACTGACACGGATCGGTCGGGCTCGTGGGGCTCGCGCGCCTAGGAAAGCCCCAGGCCAACGCGCGTCTCGCTCACCAACGCTATCAGATGGCCGAGAATGGTGCGGTCCGGCTCGTCCAGGGGCACCTGGCTCACCCGGCAGTGGGGCCCGATGGGCAGCCCCAGCGCGGCCAAGTACTCCTTGGCCACCGTCGGGTATTTGTGCGCCGCGGCACGGTCGCACACGCTCAGCAGGTGCTGCAGGCGAGTGGCGGTTTCCGGCTCGCTTGCGTAGTGCTGGCATAGCCACACCAAGAGCTCGGGGTACATGTTGGCGGCCGTCCCCGAGTAGCCATGCCCGCCGCTCTGCAGGGAGGCGAGCAAGGTGGGCGTATGGGCGTTGAAAAAGCGGAACGGCGTGCCGCGGGCGGCGGCGATCTTGCTGCGGATGGGGCCGATGCGGCAGCAGGTGTCCTTGTGGAAGAGGAAGCGCCCGCTCCGCGCCGCCCAACCCAGCATCTCGGGCGAAAGCAGCCGATGGTAGGGGACGGGGCACTCGTAGAGGCCAAGGTCCACGCCGGGCGTCATGTCCAGCAGGCGCGAGGCGGCGCTCTGCCAGGCTGCCTCCGGATCGTCGGGGCCGGCGAGCTGGTTGGCGATAACCACGACCGCATCGACGCCGGTGGCGGCCATCTGCCTCACGACGGCGGCCTGTTCGACGAGGGGGCCGCCAAAGGTCCCGCTGGCGACGACGGGAACGCGCCCCGCCGCACGGCGCACGACGTGCTCGGCCAGGGCCAGGCGTTCCTGGGGGTCGAGCGCGTACATCTCGCTCGACAGGCAGACGGCAAAGAGACCGGCCACGCCCATGGCGATGTACCAGTCGGTGAGGGCATCCAGCCCGGCCCAATCGATCTGTAGGTCTGCGGTAAAGGGGGTCAGCATCACCGGCCACACGCCGGCGGGGATGTCGGGACGGTTGTCGGCCAAGGCAGAGGTCTCCCCAATATGAGCGGGCGCGCGGACGGCCAGCGCGCGGCGGCACGCGCAGCCAAGACTACCCGAGGCCACGCGCGGCGTCAACAGGGGCGGCGCCCAGCAGCCGTGCGGTTTACCGGGCCGCTCCGCCCCGGCGTCCTTGACAGCACCGGCCGAGTTCCTATCATGTAAACGGTTCCAGTCCCGGCGGCGTGGCGGCCGTGCCCGCGCTCTCTGCGCGGCTCGGGTCGCAGCGCGGCCGGCCAGGGCCGACCCGCGCGACACCGCCGACGCGCGCGCCATTCGTGACCACTACAGAGGAGACACGCTATGAAGCGGCAGACCAAGGACCTCGTTGAGGAACGTTGTGCTCAGTTGCGCACTGACTTTTGCCACTGGGAAAAGACCAAGGACCTGGTCGACCAGTTGCTCGACATCATGCTGAACTACCGCCAGAGCGGGCACCCGGGCGGGTCGCGCTCCAAGGTCCATGCCCTGCTGACCACGCTGCTCGGTGGGGTCATGCGCTGGGACATCCGCCACCCCGAGAAGCCCTTTGGCGACCGCTTTGTGCTCGGTGCGGGGCACGTCATTCCCCTCGTCTATGCGACGCTGGCCGTCCTGAACGAGGCGCTGCGCATCAGGCACGCCCAGACGGGCGACGACCGCTACCTGGTTCCCAACGCCTCGGAGCGGGCCCTCTACTGGGAGGACCTGCTCGGCTTCCGGCGCCGTGGCGGGCTGTCCGGCCATGCCGAGATGGAGGGCAAGACCCTTTTCTTAAAGTTCAACACCGGCCCCTCCGGCCACGGCACGCCGGCCGCGGCAGGCCAGGCCCTGGCGCTCAAGCGCGCCGGGGCGGGCGACGTCAAGGTCTTTGTCTTTGAGGGGGAGGGCGGCCTGACGCCCGGCGGCACCCACGAGACGATGAACTCCGCCTGGGGCATGGCGCTCGACAACCTCTACTTTGTGATCGACTGGAACGACTTTGGCATCGACGCCCACCCGGTGAGCAGCGCCGTCTACGGGACGCCCCATGACTGGTTCGCCTCGCACGGTTGGCGCGTCCTGGGCACCGAACACGGTAACGACTGGGAGCCGGTGGCGCGCACCCTGCTCGAGATGGTCCTCGGCAATAACCCCGAGCGCCAGCCCAACGTGGCCTGGGTCAAGACGCACAAGGGCCGTGGTTACCTCAAGTATGACGCGCCCTCTCACGGCGTGCCGCACGCCATGAACTCCGACATCTACTGGCAGACCAAGCGCCCCTTTGCCGACAAGTACGGGGTCCGCTTTGTCAACCAGGACCAACCGGCCCCGAGCGATCCGGAGGCGCTGGCCGCCGAGTTCCGCGCCAACCTCGAGGTCGTCATCAGCGTCCTGCGGGATGACCAGGCGTTGGTCGACTATCTGGCTGACCGCCTGGTGGAGCTGGGCGACTCTGTTCCCGAGAGCCTGCCGACCTTCCGGCTGGGCGCCCGCGGCAACCCCTTTGAGGATGCCCGCCTTACGGACTATCGCTCCTACCCGGCTGATCTCTTTGCCGCGCCGGGCGCCTCCGTGGCCAACCGCGCGGCCCTGGGCAAGTGGGGCGCCTGGGTCAACGCCTTTGGCGCCCGCGAGTACGGGCGGCCTCTGTTCATGGCCTGCTCGGCGGACCTGGCCGGCTCCACGCAGGTGGCCGGTTTTGCCGAAAAGTACGGTGACTTTCCCGGGTACGGCTGGTACGAGCGCTACGGCACGGCGGAGGGGGTCCTTCTGCCCCAGGAGATCACCGAGTTCGCCAACGCCGG
>JAAZBY010000479.1 GCA_012513595.1 Chloroflexota bacterium | reverse complement strand
TGAGCCGCTTCCCCAACCTGCATGTGGAGACGTCCTACTATACCGTACACCGCGGGGTGGAGCTCCTGTGCACGCGGTTCGGCGCGGAGCGGGTGCTCTTGGGCACGGGGATGCCGATGCGTGCGGCCGGCCCGGCACTTACCGGCCTGGCCTACGCGGGGCTCGACGAGGAGGCCCGGGCGCTGGTGGGCGGCGGCAACCTGCAACGTCTGCTGCGGAGGGCCTGGCGATGAGGGCGGATACGATCATGGCGCGCGCCTCGCGCGGAGAGCCGCTTCGCGACGTGGCGATCATCGATGCCCACGCGCACCTCGGCGTCTCGCAGCGGGTGCACACCAACGCGGGCGACGCCGAGGGGCTGCTGGTCTCTATGGACCGCATCGGGATCCGGCGGACCTGCCTGAGCTCGCTACAGGCCATCGCCGGGGACACCCGCCGGGGCAACGAAGCCGTGGCGGAGGCCGTGCGGCGCTTTCCGAGTCGCTTCGTCGGCTATGGCGTGGTCAACCCAAACGAGCCGGAGGCGGTGGCGGGGGAGTTGCGGCGCTGCCTCGACGACCTCGGCCTGTGGGCCATCAAGCTGCATCCCTCCTGGCACGGTTACAGCGCCGACGGGCCCGCCTATTTGCCCGTCTGGCAGGAACTGAACGCCAGGGGCGGCACGGTACTCAGCCATACCTTTGGGCCGCTCCGCGCCCTGCGCGAGCTGTGCGGCCGTTACCCGCGGGTGACATTCATCGCCGCGCACCTGGGCGGCTCGTACGAGGGGCGGCAGCCCGACGAGCTGCCACGGCTCCTCCGTGAGGTGCCCAACCTGTACGTGGACCTCTCATCGTCGGTGGTGCCCTACGGCGGGATCGAGGCACTGGTGGCCGCGGCGGGCGCCGAGCGGCTCCTCTACGGGAGCGACGCTCCCTACGGAGACTCGGCCCACCAGCTGGGGCGCATTACCCATGCGGAGATCCCTGAGGTGGACAAGCGGAGCATCCTGGGCGGCAACATGGCGCGCCTCTTGGGAGGGATCGCCCCCGCCTGAGCCCTTCTGCCCGAACACCAGCGCCCCGGCCGGGATCCCGACCGGGGCGCTGTCTGTTTTTCGCCGCGCTGGCAAGGCTAAAGGGGCTGGCAGGTGGGGCAGATGAAGGAGGCCGTCGAACCGGTCTTGATCTTGGCGATGGCCGCGCCGCAGCGGGGGCAGGGCTGCCCCTCCCGGTAGCCCACCTGCATCCAGGCCATGTCGAGGGTGCCGCCCTGGCCGTGCAGGCCCACCTCATAGCGGAACCCGCCAAGGGCCACCGCCTCACCGAGGGCCTCGCGGATGGCGCGCCACAGGGCGGTGACCTCCGCAGCGCGGAGGTCGGAGGCCTGTCGCAGCGGGTGGACGCCGGCGCGGAAGAGGATGTCGTGCGCGTACATGTTGCCGATGCCGGCGATCTGGCTCTGGTCCAGCAGGATGTTCTTGATGCGCGTGCGGCGCCCGGCCAGCAGGGCGCCGAAGGCCTCTTCGTCAAAGTCGGGTGAGAGCGGGTCGACGCCGATGCGGCCGGCCATGGGGTGCTCGGCCAGGCCCGCGGGCGTCACCAGGTGCAGGTAGCCGAACCAGGCAAAGTGGAGCGACAGACGGCCCCCGTCGGCCAGGTGCAGCACGGCCTGGACCTTCTGGGGCAGCGGCTCGCCCGGCTCGTGGAGGAGCAACTCACCACCCATCCCCAGGTTGATGAGCAGGCAGTCCTCGCTCAGGCGGCAGCAGATCCACTTGCCGCGGGGCTCGGCGCCGACGAAGGTCTGGCCGAGCAGCCGCTGGCAGAACTCCTCGGCCGGCAGGTTCAGGATCTTGGGTTGCACGACGTCTGCGCGGGCGATGGTGCGGCCCGTCAGCGCCTCGTTCACCTCGCGAGAGCGCAGCAGGATCTCTGGCAGTTCGGGCATGGGAGGGTCCTTTCTGGGCGGCGACGCCCTCGGTCGGCCAGTCGACATAACCAGGGATCGGTACGCTTGTTGGCAGGCGCGGCTCTGGCCGCGTGCTCAGCCGCTGGTCGGGCGGCGCAGGACGGCGATGGCCTCCAGGTAGGCACGCGCGGCGCGACGTTCCTCGTCGTGGCTGACCATGAGCGGCGCTGGGCGTGCGGCGGCCTCGGCGCCCGCGGGCGGAGGGGCCTGCTGGGGCCGTTGGGCCGGGAGTGAGGCCACCTCACGCAGGCGGGCGACCATGGCGTCAACGGCCGGCGGCTCCGGCTCGGGGTGCAGGCGCAGCAGCGCCACGGTCATGGCCGCCGCCGTGCGCCACTCGTAGAGCGGGATCGCCGCCGCAAGAACGGGCACCGCCTCCGGGCCGAGGGCCTCGCAGCGGTCGAGGTGGCCCTTGGCCAGCCAGTAGGCGGCCTCGGCCTC
>JAAZBY010000478.1 GCA_012513595.1 Chloroflexota bacterium | reverse complement strand
CGGCGAGGCGCTGACCGCCGCCGCGGAAGAGTTCGCCCGCGAGTCCGCCGCGCTGAACGCCGCCGGCGGGCTCTTCCCCGGGTGGGGCCTGCCCCATGAGGCCGACGCGGCCCTCAACGCCCGCGTGGCCGCCCGCCTGGCCGAGGCGCGCGACGCCTACGCCCGGGGCATCGATGCCATCGACAGGGCCCTGGCCGTGCTGGGGCCCCCACCGTCGACGCCGTACAGCGCCGACTGGCCCGTGCGCCTGTAGCACAGCACAGATGAAAGGAAGGTCTCATATGGCCACCGCAAAGCAGACCGCCGCGCGCCAGGTGCTGGCGGGGGTGCCCCGCATCGGGTACGACGTGCACCTGTCGCCCTTCCCGGGCGCGCTCTATTCCTGGCTGCAGTTCATGGGGGACCCAGCGGACTATAACTACCTGATGGGCGTCACGGGGGCCTGTTTCCGCCGGCTCTGGAACCGCGACGACGGCGGCAACGTGGACCTCATGTACCTGGCGCCCGAGCCGTACGCGCGCGCGCTGCGCGCCCTGGGCTATTCCTGGCGGGAGGTGCCCAACACCGACCGCGCCGGCTTCCTGGCCGCCGTCCGCAAGGAGGTGGCCGCCGGCAGGCCGCTGCTCGTCTTTGGCCTCATCGGCCCGCCCGAGGCGGGGCTGGTGACGGGGTATGACGCCGGCGGAGAGGTGCTCATCGGCTGGTCCTACTTTCAGGACATGCCCGACCAGGCCGGCCGCGCCGGGCGGGAGCCGTCCGGCTACTACCGCCTCGAGGGCTGGCGCCTGCCGGACGAAAGCCACGGGGGCATCGCGGCCCTCATCATCGGGGAGAAGGGTCCGCGCCCCGACGCGCGCAAGGTCTTCCTTTCCTCGCTCGAGTGGGCCGT
This sequence comes from Chloroflexota bacterium, assembly GCA_012513595.1. The sequence continues at coordinate 2,690 of JAAZBY010000478.1, read as the reverse complement.
CGACCTGGCGCGCACCCCCGTGCGCCCCGGCCTGGGGGATCACGCCTCCGGCCTGGCCGCCTACGAGGCCTGGGCGGCGGGGCTGGAGGCCGACGCGGACTATCCGGCGGGCAACGCCGAGGTGCTGGCCACGCGGACCATGGTCCATGGGGACCAGGCCGTGATGCTCGAGGAGCGCCACAACGCCGCCGCGTACCTGCGCGCGGGGCTGGCCCTGCTGCCCGAGGCGGGGGAGGCGCTGGCCGCCGCCGCGGCGCACTATGAGCGGGCTGCCGGCGAGATGGACGCCATCTGGCTGTGGGGGGCCGATATGGGCCCGCGGGTGGGCCGCGCCCTGGTCAGTGCGGACACGCGCCGGAGCATCGCCCGGCACATCCGCCTGGCGCGGGACGCGGAGGCCACCGCGGTGGAGCACCTGGAGCGGGCCCTCCGGGCGGCGGGGAGGTAGGGCAGGGGCGGCGCGTTCGGGCGTGGCGGGGCTGCCAACAGCCGGAAAGGAGACAGCACCATGGAACCCAGGTACGTCGACCAGGACGAGTTCGCCGTCGCCGGCGTCGTGGCGCGCGCGGCGCCCGGTCGCCACGACTATCAGGCCCTGTGGGCCAGGTTTGACGCGGGCGGCCAGGCGGTGCGCGCCGCGGCCACGCGCCCGGTCTACTATGGCGTCCACTTGCCGTGTGAGGACCCCGAGCGGGTCGACTATCTGGCCGGGATGGCGGTGCCGGCGGGGACGGCCGTCGCGGGGATGGAGACGCGCGCCGTCCCGGCGGGGCGCTACGCCGTGTTCACCGGCACCATAGCGACCATTGGGCAGATCTATGCCCACGTCTACGGCGGGTGGACGGCGCCGGCGGGCTGGGCCATCGACCCGACCCGCCCCGACCTGGAGGTCTATGGCGGGGCCGGCCCCGAGGGCGCGGTGGAGATCTACATCCCGCTGAAGGCGGTCTCACACTGACCTCACGACCCCCGGGGTCTCCCGGCCGCGTCACGACCCCCGGGGTCTCCCGGCCGTCTGCGGACGGGACCCCGGGGGTCTAAAGGCGGCGAGTCTCGCTGTTGCGACAAGGGGGCGCGCCGGAGTCCGGTCGGGGCAAGCCCCTCTGCTGGCGTGGCGGAGGTCCGCCGAAAGCGTCGGCATCCCTCGGCGGACCTCGGGACAGGCGCCGCCGCACTCCAGGGGCGACGCGGGGGCCCTATCTATCTACAAGGAGGAACGCCATGGACCTTACTGCCCTGAGCCCTGCCCGCCTGATGCTGGAGGGCGTCCCCAAGGTCGCCTTCTACTCCGGCGGGCCGCGCTGCCCGGAGGACATCTGCTGGCCGTCGACCCTGCGCGCCGCCCTCGAGTACCTCGGCGACCCCCAGGTGGGCTGCCGCTGCCTGCGCGCCTTTGGCCGCGAGGGGGATTGGCAGCTGGGCTGCTCGTACGCGCTGCACGTGGTGACCTCGGGGATCGGCTTCCAGCAGCTATGGCTCCCGGGAGACTGGGAGTACGCCGACGACGTCACCCGGCTGACGCCCGAGCCGCTGGGCCCCTACCGCCACGCGCTGGAGGCGATGGGTTACCCGTACGAGATACTGGTCAACCCTGGCGCCAAGAACGCGCCCGCCTTTCTGGCGCCGCTCGGCGCCGCGGCGGATGAGGCGACCTTTCGCGCCCGCATTGCCGCCAGCCTGGCGGCCGGGCGGCCCGTCGTGGCCCTCGGCGTGCTGGGGCCGCCCGAGAGCGGCCTGGTGACGGGTTACGACGAAGGGGGCGACGTCCTCATCGGCTGGTCGTTCTTCCAGCAGATGCCCGAGTTTGGCGCCGGGCTGGAGTTTGAGCCGAGCGGCGAATACCGCGCGCGGGGCTGGTTCGCCAACACGCCGGCCATCATCCTGCTCGGGGAGGCGGGCGAGCGGCCGCGGCTGAAGGACTCCCTGCGCGCCGCCTACCTGCGCGCCGTGGAGCTGGTGCGCACGGAGGAGATGAACGGCTACCGCGGCGGGCTGGCCGCGTTGGACTCCTGGGCCGAGGCGGTCGCCGACGACGCCAACTGGCCTGCGGGGGATATGGCCACGCTTCGCACGCGCTACGCCCGGCACACCAACCTGGTCGGGGCGGTGGCCGAGGGGCGCTGGTACGCGGCGGTGGCCATTGCGGGGCACGCCGTGACGGAGGACCGCCCGGCGCCGGTGGAGCATCTACTGGCGGCGGCGGCCTGCTATGCGCGCATCCACCGGCTGATGTGGGATGTGTGGGCCTGCGCCGGCGGGATCGGCGATGACGACGCCAAGGTGGCGCGGGGGACCACGCCGGAGGCGCGCCGGCGGATCGCGGCGCTCCTCCGCGAGGCGCGCGCCGTCGACGACAACGCCGCCGAGCACCTGGAGCGCGCCGCCTCCTGACGTGCGCCCCGGAGGCCGGGGGGTCTAGAGGCGGCGGGCCTCGCTGCTGCGACAAGGGGGCGCGCCGGAGCCCGGTCGGGGCAAGCCCCTCTGCTTGCGTGGCGATGGTCCGCCGAAAGCGGCGCCCTCCCTCGGTGGACCTCGGGACAGGCGCCGCCGCACTTCTCTGAAGGCGGCCCGTTGAGCAGCAGGATGCGCCTCCGCTGCGGCCCGCCGCGCCTGACGACTCCGCATCGGCCGCCCGGCGGGCGTGGCGCAAGACGGCGACCCTACCGTTGTCATTCCGAGCGGAGTCTTCG
>JAAZBY010000477.1 GCA_012513595.1 Chloroflexota bacterium | reverse complement strand
GCCCCCGCCACGCGGCCCTTGACCTCGATGAGCCGCAGGCGCCCCGTCGCGGGGTCGCGGCTCTCGACGTCGTACCCCACCCGCTCCGTCTCGACGTCCCGGGGCTCGAACCCCAGCCCCCGCTCCTCCGCCATGACGATCTCCCGGGCCCGGGCTGCGGCGGCCTGGGTGTCCACGGCGCCGGTCGCGGCTACGGGCGCGCGACCCGTCATCCGCGCGAGAAGCCCCAGCGGGACGACGAGGACGCCCCCTAGCGCCACCGGTGGCAGGGGCGCGATACGGCGCTCCTCGGCCAGCTCCCGCAGGCGCCGCTGCAGGCGGGCCTCCAGGCTGTCGGCGCGGCGGGCGGCCTCCTGGGAGTTCAGCCGGGCGTGGGGCCGGCCCGCCTCCTCCTGGGCCTTGAGGTCCTGGGCGCGGTGATCCCAGTAGGAGATCTCCTTGGTGAGCCGCTCCTTGACCGCCGCCTCAGTGCGGGCGATGAGGTCCAGCCGACGGGTGCGCACCTCGGCCAGGTGCTCGGGCACCAGGTGCTCCACCGCGTGGGCCAGGGCCAGGCCCTCGAGGTCGCGGCCGATCCAGGCGCACTCGGGCAGGGCCAGGATCTCCTCGGGCCCCGGCTCGCCCTCCCCGAGGGGACGGTAATCGAGGTAGGGCGCATAGTGCAGATGCCGAGCCTCGCCGGCCTCGTCCAGCTCCACGTACAGCATCCGCCGGGAGATGGTGCGCCGGTCGCCGGAGCGGGTGGTGTTGGCGTCCTGGATGGCGTGCTCCAGGTAAAAGAGCACCCGGGGCGCGACGCCGGGATCGGCCTCGTCCACCAGCACGGCCCCTCGGCGCAGGAGGTCCCGGTGGCGCTCGAGGATCAGGTCCACCGTGGCGTCGAGGAGGGGGTGGCCGGGGCAGACGAACGCGGCGGGCGGCTCGCCGGGCGGGGCGACGAGGGCCTTGTCAAAAGCGATCCGTTCATAGCGCGCCAGCACCGGCTCGCCGATGCCGATCAGCCGGTCCCGCTGGCGGACCACCGCCGGCACCCGGGAGACCTGGTAGCGGCGGGGCTCCCGCTGGTGGAGGGCGCCGCCGAGTCGCTTGAAGGCCTCGAGGAAGAACCCCTCGACATAGTGGGGCTGCAGGCGGCGGGCCTCGGCACGCTCCATCTCCTCGCGGACGCGGGCGACGCGGCTGGAATCCATCGCGTCGGGGGCCAGGGCGCGCTCCTCGAGGAGGTCCTGGAGGTGGACGCTGTCGAACGCTCCCTCGACGATCTCGGTCAGCCGGGCGCGCACCGCGGGCTGCTCCCCGTAGCGCACGGCCTGGATCAGGAGGTCGCGCAGGGGCCGTCCCTCGAACTGCACCTTGCCCAGGACGTCGAACACCCGTCCCCCGAGGGCCTGGCGCGCCTGCTCGAGTTTGAACAGGAGCGTGCGGTACACGTCGCCCTCGCGGGTCTCCTCGGCGACGAGGTTCCAGAGGAAGCAGACCTCCGTCTGGCCGATGCGGTGGATGCGGCCAAAGCGCTGCTCGATGCGGTTGGGGTTCCAGGGCAGGTCATAATTCACCATCAGGTGGGCACGCTGGAGGTTGATGCCCTCCCCCGCCGCGTCGGTGCCCAGGAGCACCTGCACCTGGGGGTCGTGGCGAAAGGCCTCCTGGGCGCGCAGGCGATCCTGGCGGCCCATCCCGCCGTGGATAGTGACCACCGCCTCCCTGCGCCCCAGGAGAGTCGTGATGCGCTCCTGGAGGTAGCTCAGGGTGTCGCGGTGCTCGGTAAAGATCACCAGCTTTTGCCCCGGCGAGGGCTTGGGTCGGGGGGCGGCGGCCGGTCCGTAGGGGACCGGCTCCTCCGCCAGGCGCGAGGCGGCCACCGGCGAGGCGAAAACGTGTCGCAGGAGGCCGGCGAGCTCCCGCCATTTCGTGTCCTCGCCGCTCCGGCGCACGTCGAGGGCCAGGGCCTGAAGGCGCTCGAGGGTGGCAATCTCGGCCCGGAGCTCCAGGATGGTGCGGGCGGCGGTGGCCTGGTCGAGGATCTCCTGCTCGGCCTGCTCCATCTCGGCATCGGGGGCGTCTTCGAGGTCCTCGACCTCCTCGGCGTCCAAGGAGGGAGTGGTGGGCGCATAGGGATCCGAGGTGCTCAGGCGGGCGCCGCGCTCCAGGAGCTCCAGCTCCCGCAGGCGGCTCTCCAGGCGCGCGTGGCGCCGGGCGATGGACTGGTAGATGGCTTCCGGCGAGGAGGCCAGCCGCCGTTGGAGGATGGTGAGGGCAAAGCCCACGGTGCGCACGCGGTTGTCGTTTTGCAGGGCCTCGGCGCGGTTGAACTCCTCGCGGACGTACTCGGTGACCTCCCGGTAGAGCCGCGCCTCGGCGGCCGAGAGGCGGTAGGGCACCGTGTAGGCGTAGCGCTCGGGGAAGAGGCGCGTGCCCTCAAAGGTCAGGAGCTCCTCCTTGACCATGCGGCGCAGGAGGTCCGAGACGTCGGCGGTGTGGACCCCGTCGCGGTAGCGCCCCTCAAAGCGGTCGCCATCGAGGAGGGCCATGAAGAGCTGGAAATCCTCCTCCTTGCCGTTGTGGGGCGTTGCGGACATCAGGAGAAGGTGGCGGGTCAGGGTGGAGAGGAGCTGGCCCAGCCGGTAGCGCTTGGTGTAGCGGACCTCTCCGCCAAAGTAGGAGGCGGAGAACTTGTGCGCCTCGTCGCACACTACGAGGTCCCAGGCGCAGTCGGGGGCCCGCAGGAGGTCCTGGACGCGCTCGTCGCGGGAGAGCTTGTCCAGCCGGGCGATGACCAGGGGCGTCTCGCGGAACCAGTTGCCCGTGCGGGCGGCCTC
>JAAZBY010000476.1 GCA_012513595.1 Chloroflexota bacterium | reverse complement strand
ACGCGCCCCAGGCTGGAGAGCGTGCTCTGCACCGCCACGCTCTGCTCCGCCTTGCGGTGGCAGGCGGGGCACAGGGTCACCAGGTTTTCCAGGCGGTTGGCCCACAGGTGATTGTCGTTCTCGCCGGGGACCCAGCCCGCCTCACGGAAGGGGACCAGGTGATGCACGTGGTGCTGCAGGCCGGGGCGCTCCTCGGCGCCGCACCACTGGCAGCGGCAGCCATCGCGCCGGCGGGCGCGCTCCCGCTGGGCGGGCCAGGAGGGGCCGCGATCCTCCACCTGCTCCCCCTGCCACCAGCCCTCGTCGCGGAGCGTCGCCACGGCCTCATCCGCCAGCACCAGCCAGCAGGCCGAGGTGAGCATCTGTTGCTCCGGCAGGTCCACCTCTCCCCAGCCCAGGTGCTCCTGCGAGCCCATGCGCACCTTGCGGTAACCCGTCACGCGGGTGGTGAGCGTCACCTCGCCGAGCGAGAGCGTGCCGGCCGGGCGATGGGCCACCTCGAGGGTGCGCTCGATGGCGATGCGGGTGTTGACGCTGACTTGCGTGTAATAGTCCACCTGCACCGGCCGCGCCAGGGCCAGGGCGCCGTCCCAGTCCACCTGCTCGATCTGGAACTGCTCCCCCTCGTGGAGGTAGATAGCCCCCTCGTAGACGTACAGCGAGCTTCCGGAGCGGTCGACCGTGCCGATCGTCTCGCGACGGCCCTGTTCGTCCACCGAGATGATGGTGAACTGCACGTTGTCGGCGCTGCGCAGCGACACCTCGCCGGCCGGGTAGCTCAGCCCGGCCCAGCGCCAGCGCCCCCCGGCATGCTGCAGCGCGCCTTCCTCGGCCAGGTACTCAAGAACCGGCGCCACGTCGTGCCCGCCGTAGGTCTCGCCGTCGGCGAAGGGCAGTTCGTAGGCCGCACAGCGCAGGTGGGCCAGCAGGATGGCCAGGTTGTCGGGGTTGATCAGGGCGTGCTCCGGAGAGCGCCCCATGACATAGTCGGGGTGGGTGACCAGGTACTGGTCCAGGGGACTTTCGCCGGCCACCAGGAAAGCGGCGCTCTCGGCAGAGCCGCGCCCGGCCCGCCCCGCCTGCTGCCAGGCCGAGGCGATGGTGCCCGGGTAGCCGCTCATCAGGCAGACGGACATCCCGCCAATGTCCACGCCCAGCTCCAGCGCGTTGGTGGCCACCACAGCGCGCACGGTGCCATCGCGCAGGCCCCGCTCGATCTCACGCCGTTCGCTGGGGAGGTAGCCGCCGCGGTAGCCGCGGACCGTGTCGGGGTCCAGCCCCAGGCGTTGGGCCTCCAGCCGCAGCGCGGCCAGGAGCAGCTCGACGCCCAGTCGCGAGCGCACAAAGATCACCGTCTGCGCCCCAGCGCGCAGGAAGCGGCGGGCCAGGAGTTGCGTGTCGTGCGCGGCGGGCCGGCGGATGCCGAGGGCCTCGTCGACGATGGGCGGGTTGTAAAAGACCATGTTCCTGTCTCCACGGGGGGCGCCGTTCTCGTCCACGACCGTCACGCGGCGGCCGGTGAGGTTCGCGGCGAGGTCCGCGGGGTTGGCGATGGTGGCCGAGGAGAGCAGGAACTGCGGGCGGCTGCCGTGGAAGGCACAGACGCGCTCCAGCCGCCGCAGGACGTTGGCGACGTGGCTGCCGAACACGCCGCGGTACTGGTGCATCTCGTCCACCACCACGTACCGCAGGGAGGCAAAGAGCGCCCGCCAGCGGGCGTGGGCCGGCAGGATGCCGGTGTGCAACATGTCGGGGTTGGTGATGATCAGGCGGGCCCCATCGCGCGCCCGGGTGCGCCTGGCGGAAGGAGTGTCGCCGTCGTAGGTGGCCGCGGCGCCGGCCAGGCCGAGCGCCTCGAGCCAGGGGGCCAGGGCGTGCCACTGGTCGTTGGCCAGCGCCTTGGTGGGAAAGAGGTACAGCGCCCGGGCCTCGGGATCCCGCAGCAGGGCCTGCAGCACGGGCAGGGTGTAGCAGAGGGTCTTGCCCGAGGCGGTCGGGGTGACCACGGCAACGTCCTGCCCGGCCAGGGCGGCCGCTACGGCCTCCGCCTGGTGCGAATAGAGGTCCTGGATGCCGAGTTCCGCGAGGAGGCGCGCCAGCCGCGCGTCCAGCGCCGCCGGCATTTCGCCCTGGACCGCTGCCTGGGCCGGCAGGCGTCGCCACGCGGTGATCAGGCGGCCCTCCTCAGCCCCGCCTCGCAGGAGGTCGAGGGCCTGCTGGAGGCGTTGCTCCTCCCCGGGCGCCAGCGATTCGCGCGCCACGGCTAGATTCCCAGGCCCAGCTGCCCGCCCGCCGGCGGGCGGGGGTCGGTCTCGCCCGCCTGGCCGCCACCGATCAGGGCGCGGAGCTCGTCCTCGCCGATCATCGGCACGCCCAGGCTGCGGGCCCGGTCGTACTTGCTGCCGCCGGGCTTGTCTCCCACGACGAGATAGTTGGTGTTGCCGCTGACGCTGCCGGTGACCTTGCCGCCCTGCTCGCTGATCAGGGCCGTGGCGGCCTCGCGGCTGAGGGTGGGCAGGGTGCCGGTGATCACAAAGGTGAGCCCGCTCAGCGGCGCGGGGTGCTCCTCATGCGTGGCCACGTCGGCCAGGCGCACTCCGCGCTCGCGCAGCCGGGCGATGAGCTCGCGGTTGTGCCCGAGGCTCAAGAACCCCACCACCGAGCGGGCCAGCACCTCGCCGATGCCGGCGATCTCCTGCAGGTCCTCGACGGAGGCGGCCATCAGGGCATCGATGCTATAGAAGTGGGCCGCGAGGGACTCCGCCACCTTGCTGCCCACGCCGCGGATCCCCAGCCCGGTGACGACGCGCCACAGCGGCCGGTCACGGCTGGCTGTGATGGCCCCGAGGAGGTTGGCGGCGCGCTTGGCGCCAAAGCCCTCCAGAGGCAAGAGGTCCTCGGCCGTCAAAGTGTAGAGGTCGGCAACGTCGGCCAGGAGGCCGTTGGCCACCAGGTCCTCGGAGAGGCGGCTGCCAAAGCCGTCGATATCCATGGCCCCCCGCGATACCCAGTGCTCGATCCTGCGCACCAGCTGCGCCGGGCAGGCGGCGTTGACGCAGTACACGGCCACCTCGCCCTCCTCCTGGACGGCGGGCTCCCCGCAGGCGGGGCAGGTGCTGGGCCGCTGGAACGGCTGCTGGGTGCCGTCGCGCAGGGCCGCCACCGGTGAGGCCACCTGCGGGATCACGTCTCCGGCGCGGCGCACGACGACGACGTCGCCGGCGCGGATGTCCTTGCGGGCCAGGTCTACAAAGTTGTGCAGCGAGGCCTGCCGGATGGTCACCCCGCCAAGGCGCACCGGCTCGAGGATGGCGTAGGGCGTCAGCACGCCGGTGCGGCCCACGTTCACGCCGATCTCCAGGAGCCGGGTGGTCGCCTCGCGCGAGGGGAACTTGAAGGCCACCGCCCAGCGGGGGGCGTTGCCCACCACGCCAAGGCGCTGCTGGGTGGCCAGATCGTCGACCTTGATGACCATGCCATCCGCCTCATAGTTCATCTCGTCGCGACGGTCCATCCATTCTTCGGCATAGGCCAGGACCTCTTCCAGGCCGTGAAAGAGGCGGATGTCGGCGTTCACGGCAAACCCCAACGTGCGGAGGTAGTTCAGCGCCCCCCACTGGGTGGCCAGGTCCACGCCCTCGGCATATCCGACGGCGTAGACGAATAGACGTAGCGGCCGCTCGGCGGTGATGCGCGGGTCCAGCTGCCGCACCGACCCGGCCGCGGCGTTGCGCGGGTTAGCAAAGGGCTCCAGCCCTTCGGCCTCCCGCCCCTCGTTCATGCCGCGAAAGAGGTCTCGCGGCATATAGATCTCGCCGCGCACCTCGATGGCCGGCGGCGCCGGCGGCCCGCCCTCCTCCACGGGGATGCGCAGCGGCACGTTGCGGATCGTACGCACGTTGGCGGTGATATCCTCGCCATGCACGCCGTCGCCGCGGGTGGCCCCGCGCACCAGGATGCCGTTCTCATAGGTAAGCGCCACGGCCAGCCCGTCGATCTTGGGCTCGGCGACGAAGGAGAGCGCCACGTCATCGGGCAGCAGCCGGCGAACGCGCTCCAGCCAGGCCTCGACCTCCTCGGGGGTGAAGGCGTCGGTAAGGCTGGTCATCGGGTGCGGATGGGCCACGCGAGTGAACTCGGCCAGCGGCTCGGCGCCCACCCGCCGGGTGGGCGAGTCGGCCGTCACCAGCTCGGGGTGGGCCTCTTCGATGGCGCGGAGCTCGCGCAAGAGGGCGTCGTACTCGGCATCGCTGACCACCGGCTGGTCCAGGGTGTGGTAGCGGTAGCCATAGTAGTTCAGGAGGGCGCGGAGGTTCGCAGCCCGTGCGGCGAGATCCTCTGTCATGGTGCTCCTTTGCGCTGGCTCGTACCACCGCAGCGCTCGCAACGCAAGACCGGGACAGAGCCGCGTGCAAGGCTCGGTCCCGGTCCGTCGTGTTCGGCCGCGTAGGGGATGGCTAGTCGACCTTCTTGAGCCAGTCTCCGGCCGCCCAGCCTACCGTTCCGGCGTCGTTGCGCACCTGCCACCAGGTGTAGCCGTTGGCCTCCTTGGGGCCGTCAAGGATCTCGAGGACGGCGCCCTCGCGGAGTGAGGCAACGATCTTGAAGCCGGTACCGGCCCCATCACGCATGTTCAGCACGCCGCTGGTGCCGGCCACCTGGACCTTATCGCCCACAGCCAGGCCGCCGGTAGCCGTCGGCTGGGCCGTCGGGGTGGCCACATCGCTCTGGGCGGGAGGCGCCACCGTGGGGAGCACCGGCGCCGACGTGGCGGTGGGCAGCAGGATCGGGAGCGTGGGCTGCATGGTAGGCGCCTGGGTCGGTTGGGTGGAGAGCGGCCTCATCGTGGGCGTTGCCGTTGCCGAGGCAGTCTGCGCGTCATCCCCGCCAAAGATGGCCCACCAGAGACCTGCCACGACGACGACCACCAGCACGGGTACAGCGACCCACATCCATTTGGGCCAAAGATCTTGCGTCGAGTCGGGGGACATCCGGAAGGCCTCCTTTAGATGCATAGTGTCTTCTAGCGTCCAGGGCATTATAGCCGCCCAGCGAACGGGTGTCAACGCGCCCGCCGGCGGCCGATGGACCGGCGATTGCCAATATGGCTCGCCGAAGCCTGTGGTCCGCCAGGTTCCGCATCTGGGATTGCTCGGACGGGACTCACAGGATCCACAGAATCCAGGATATGCTTGACTGTGCCTCCCACGAGCACCTTACTCTGCAGCGGTCTTCGAATCCTGTCAGTCCTGTGAATCCTGTCCCTCTTCTCTTTCCTTCCCGAGGCCGCACGCAGCCTTCGGCGGCCGCCGGCCGCGGGCCCCCGCCCCTTGACCCGGGCGCCCTTCCCCGCTACGATGGGGCTGCTTGGCCCACAGCCTTGCCCTGGGTCCCGTCACGCTGGTCGGAGTGGATCGGAATGCGGCCCATCATACCACCGTCACCCTATGCGCCGCACCGGGCGCTGGCCCTCACGCCGGCGCTGGCCGCCCCGTTCCTCCTCCGCCGCTGTACCCGTTCCCTCCTGCGCCCGTGCGGCGGGCGCCTCGTCTTCTCGCCTGATGGAGGTACCAGCCATGGGGGATGCACCGACAATGGCCGTTGACGAACAACCCCTGAAGGAGCAACCGCTCGACGTCCTGATCATCGGCGGCGGCCCGGCCGGCGCCACGGCGGCCCTCTACGCGGCCCGCGCCGGCCTGCGCACCCTCGTGCTGGATAAAGGGCTGACGGCCGGCGCCGCCGGCCTGGCCAGCCACATCGCCAACTACCCGGGCGTGCCCGGCGTGCACACCGGCGCGGAGCTGGTCGCCATCATGCGCGGCCAGGCCGAGGAGGTGGGTGCGCGCTTCGTCCAGGAAAAGGTCCTGATGACGGTGCTGACGCCGCCGGTCAAGGAGGCGCATACCGGCCGCGGCGTGTACCGCGCCCGCGCCGTGATCATCGCCACCGGCGCCATGGGCCGCACGGCTACCGTGCCGGGCGAGGAACGGCTGCTGGGGCGCGGTGTATCCTACTGCGCCACGTGTGACGGAGCCTTCTTTGCCGGGGACGACGTGGCCGTGGCGGGCCACAACGACGAAGCCGTCGAGGAAGCCCTCTACCTGACCCGCCTGGCCAGGCACGTCGTCCTGCTGGTGCCGACGGCAGAGCTGCAGGCATCTGCGGAGCTGGCCGCCCAGGCCCATGCTGCCGAGAACTTGGAGGTGCGCCTCGGCCACCGCCTGCGCGAGATCCTGGGAGACACGCTCGTCGAAGGCGTCCACGTGGCCCCTCGCGAGGGCTCCGAATACGTGCTGCCGGTGTCGGCCGTGTTCGTGTACTTGCAGGGCAACCGGCCGATCACCGACTTTACCTACGGGGAACTGCCCACCAGCGCCAGCAGCTGCCTGGAGGTTGGGGAGATGATGGACACCGCGATCCCGGGGGTGTTCGCCGTGGGCGACGTGTTGTGCACTCACGTCAAACAGGTGGTCATCGCCGCGGCCGACGGGGCCAAGGCGGCCATGGCCGCGGAACGCTACCTGTCTGGCCGGGAGCGCCTACGCCCGGATTGGTCCTGAGCGCCGCCGGGCACCCGCGCCCTATGGGTCGCGGCCAACCAGATTGACACTGACCGGGCTTGCGCCTATTATAGTAAAATCCTGGGGCCGAGGCGGCCGTAGGCGCGCCGCCGAGCCCCGGTGTGCCCGCCCGCAGGGCCTGCGCGAACGATAGGTCTTGCTCTCGCCTGCAATAGACACACAACCCAGCCTAGGAGCCCCGTCTTTGCCCTCCTGGCAAGCCATGCCCGCCTGTGACCAGGCAACGCCACGGGCCGCACCCGTGACGCTGGTCTCTTTGCTTGCCGGGCGGGGAATGTGTGCCGCTCCCCTTCAGGCTGTGCTCCTACCCATAGCTGCGCCGCTACTATCGATAGCGTGTCTGACGGCCGGGCTGTCTGCCGGCCACGCTCGGCCCCAGGCAAGGCCGGCGCGTCGTATAGCCAGGGGAGCCGCATGTCTGAGTTGAGCCGCCTGCACACCCTGTACGCCAACGCCAGCCTCTTCGATGGGCGCTACCGCCTGGGCGAGGGGCGTTGGGAAGGCGCCGTTGGCGTCGTCCGCGAGGCCTACGACATCTCCGCCCACGACCTCCGTGTGGTCATCAAACATCCGGACCCCTATCTCGGCCCGGAGGTGCGCGCCTACAAGGAGCGACTCCTCGACCTGGAGGCGGAGGCCCTGCAGCGCCTGGACGCCCACCCGCAGGTCTGCCGGATGCTGGGCCAGGGGCGCGTGGGCAGCGGCCCCGGCGGCTACCGTTACCTGGTGATCGAGTGGGCCGATGGTGAGCCCGTCTCAGCCCTCCTGCAAGAGGCGGCCCAGCAGGGCGGGTCGCTGCCGATCGGCACCGTCCTCACCATCCTCATCCAGCTGGCCCGCGTCCTGGCGGAGGCGCACCGCCAGGGGCTGATCAACAACGACGTCGACGTCAAGCACCTCTACTGGAACCAGTCGGCGCGTAACCTCAAGATGATCGACTGGGGCAACGCCAAGTTGGTCTCTGGCGCCGAGGCGGGGCCCTTTACCCTGCGCGACGATGTGATCCAGTTCGCCGACGTCATGTACTGCCTGCTCACGGGGCGGCACGCCCTCGACGCCGCCCAGGCCGACCTGGCCTTCTGGCAGGCGGCCCTGAGCGAGGTCCATCCGGTCGTGCGGGACGATCTTGCCCTGATCGGCTCCCGCGCCAGCCGTCTGGAGGGGGGCTACCGGCAGGCCATTGAGCTGCACAGGGACCTCGAGGCCTGTATGGGGCGCTTCCGCACGTACCTCAGCGGGCCCCTGGCCGAGGTCGACGCCCTCCTCCAGGAGGCCGGGCCGGAAAGCCTGGCGCGCGCCGAGGAGCGCCTCCAGGAGATCGCCAAGATCGCCCCGGTCGACGAAGGCCTCCTGCAACGGGTGGCCAGGCTGGAGGCCATCCGCCGCGAGCGCCGCGAGGCCGCCGCCATGCAGCTGGGCAGCGCCTACGTCAAGGCGGGCTCCTGGCTGGACGCGGTCGAGGTCCTCTCACGCACGTTCGGCTACCAGGTCGACCCGCGCAGTGCCCCGGGGCTGCTCTTGGCCGCGGCGCGCCTGGTCGACTCGCGTCGCTCGGCGGTGGCCCAAGAAACGGCTGCCGCCTGGGCCAGCGCCGCCCGCGCCCTGGTGGAAAAGCAGCAAGACAGGGCCCTGGAGGCCTATCTCAGCGTCCCGGAGAGCGCGCTAGACACCGCCGTGGAGCCGGTGCGCAGCCTCCTGGAGCTCAGCGGGCGCTATGTGCTGCGCCACGAGGTGCGCGTCATCCTGCGCGCGCTGGCCGACCTGCGCGAACAGTGGAGGAAAGAGGCGGGCGGCGACGGCAACTCGCACACGGCTGAGATCAAGGCCCAGACGGCCCTACTGGGCCGCGCCCATCGCGAGCTACGCCTGGCGCTGACCGCGCTGAACGCCTGCCAGGCCAACGACTGGGCCCAGCAGGACGCCTCTTACCGGCGGCTGGCCGCCGCGCTGGAATCCTGCCTGGGCCTGCCCGGCCTGCCCTCGCCGGTCGCCGCGCGCCTGGGGGGCTGTGCTGAGCAGGCCCGTGCGCTGGTGCGCCGCTGCGACGATATCGAGGCCGCCCTGGCCGCCGAGCGGTTTGAGGCGGCCGCCGAGCTCCTGGCAGCCGTGCCGCGCAGCGACCCGGAGAACACCTCGGCGGCCCGCCAAGGCGAGCGGTTGCCGCGCCTGGGAGCGGTGTTTCAGCGCATCCATCGTTTTGACGGCTGGACGGCCTCCTCCTGGGAGCAGCTGGAGGAGGGCGTGCTCGCCGACGTCGAGGGTGCCTTTAGCGCCCTGCCGGGCAGCAGCCTAAAGACGCGCACCCTTGAACAGGCCAGGGAGTGCCTGCAGCAGCAGGCTGCCCTGCGCGAGGCGGAACACCTTGCCGAGGGGCTGCGTCTCTTTGAGCAGGGGGACTGGCGTGCTGCCCGCGCCTGGGCCGTTCGCGTCCGCCGGGAGCATTCCGATTGGGAGCCGGGCCAGTACGTCGTCCCGCTGGCCGACGGCTATGCGGCGCTGTTCGACGCGGACGAACTGCCCCGGCAGGCCATCGCGCGCGCCGACGAGGCGCTCCGCCGGCTGGAGCCCCTGGCGCCGCAGCACGAGGCGTTGCGCACCCTCAAGAAGCGCCTCGAGGCGATGCTCGAATGCTGCGAGCACCTCACTGCCGGCGACGAGCCGCAGCAGCAGCTGGCCCTCATTGTCGTACAGAACCTGCCCACCGACGACGCCTACCGCGAGCGGCTGCTGCGCGGGATCGAGGTAACGCGGCAGATGCGCGTGGCCGTGCGTGGCGGGCAGTGGTCCGAGGCGCTGCAGGCGGTGGACGCCCTCGCGGCGGCTGGCATGCCCGTCCTGGCCGGGGTGGCAGGCCGGTGGCGGTCTGTCTTTGGGCAGCTGGCCGAGGCCGAACGCCTGCGCGACGAGGCGCGCTACCCGGAGGCACTGGCTTGCCTGGAACAGGCCCTGTTGCTGATGCCTCCTGTGGAGCTGGGGCGCCCGGCCCCCACGGTGCGGGCCATCGAGGAGGGCATCCAGGCGGCCAGGGAGCGGCTCTCTGAGGAGTGGGCCGAATACCAGGACACCCCCGCTCCGCCGCGCCCCGCGGAAGAGCACCACCCGGACGCCGCGGCCCCCTCGGGCACCTCGCGCCTGCGAGCACTGCGCACCGAGCTGGGCGCCACGGGCCTGGCCGGCCGCCTGCGTTCTCAAGCGCTGCCAGCCGGCCGGCAGATGGCCCGCGGGGCCGGCGCTTGGCTGAGCCGTACGGCGGACCGCATCGCGGCCACCCTGGAGGCACGGCCAACCACCCCCCGGAGGGCCAGGGGCGCCCGTCAGCCGGCACGCAAGAGGCAGCCTCAGGCCGCCGTGCTCGTCGAGGAGGATGAACCTGCCGACACAGCCCCGGCCGAAGAGGCCCCGGCGCGCCCGGCCGGCCGGCAGGTCGACGTGCTCGGCTGGGCCATCGGCGGCGCGGCGGTGGTCGGCGTGTTGGCCCTGGTACTGGCGTTGTCTTTGGCGCGCAACGACAGCCAGACGCGGGCGGCCAACGGGGCGGCGCGCTCGGCCGAGGCGGCCCTGGCCGCCGCGCGCGAGCTGATCGCCGCCGGCGACGACGACGCGGCCACTGCCCGCCTTGCGGAGCTGCAGGCCCGGCAGGGCGGTTCCCTGCCAGCCGAGCAGCAGGCCGAGCTGGAGTCCCTCGCCGACTGCCTCTGGCTGCGCGCCCAGGGCACAGCGGTCGCGCCGGAGGGCTTCCGCGAAGACCTGGAGCACCTGGCCGCCCTCTGGCAGCGGGCCCTGGCCCGCGGGGCGGAGGGGCTGGAGGCGCTGTGCCCCGCCGAGGGCGGCGCGCAGGCTGCGGTGGCCGCTGCCGCGCAGGCTCGCTACGCCTACTTGCAGGCTGTGCTCGCCCAGGGCGGGCCAGGCGCGTACGAGGGCGTGCTGGCCACGCTGGACGGCCTGGGCCTGGCGGACCTCGGCACCCTGCTGGGTGATGCTGCGGCGTTTCGCACCCTCGAGGTCGAGGCCGAGGCCGGCCTGGCCGCGCACTGGTTCGCCGCCGGCGACTGCGATCTTGCCGGGCAGGCCCTCGTTCGGCTCAGCACGCTCACGGAGGGGAACAGCGCCCTGGCCGAGGCCGTCGGGCTGGGCGCCCTCACGGCGCAAGGGCAGGGCTGCGCCGCGGCGCAGGCCGCCTGCCAGGCGCTGGCTGGGCTGGCCAGCCGGGCGCCGGAGCACCCCGGGGAAGAGTTGCTCGTTCTGGCAGAGGCGGCCGGGGCCGCCGACGCGCTGGCTCGCGCCTGCCCCGGCGTGTCGTTGGACGCGCTGGTCTCCTCGCGCCTGGCTGCGCTCTTGCGGTTGGCCCGCCAGGGCGACCCGGCTGAGGCCATCGCCCAGGCCATGCAGGTCGCCGGGCATCCGTGGTTCGCCCATCCGCCGCTGAAGGGCAGCGCCAGCCCCGCCGAAGTGGCCGCTGAGGCCTACGCGGCCCTGCTGGCCTCCCGCTGCAGCGAGGGATCCTGTGCCGATGGGCCCCCCGCTGAGGCCCTGGCTGAGGCGGAGGCGTTCTACGGCGCGCAGCGCGGCTCCCTTGGTGAAGGCGCGCTAAAGGTGCTGGTGGGCGCCCTGCGCGCCGCCGGCTCGACCTGCGCGAACTGCTCTCTGCCGGCCGCCGCCGAGACGGCCGCGTTGGACCTGCTCGACCCCGACCTCGGCGACTGGTCGGCGCACGGCGTCTATTTCAGCGGTACCGCCAGCGGGCTCGTCTGGCACCTGAACGACGTCTTTGTAAAGAAACAGCGGGAGCCCGACGTCATGGTCCCCGTCGATGGCGGTGGCGCCTCGCAGCCGCTGTACACGACGTCCCTGGCGCCCACGGACGGCGAACCGCTCGGCATCCAGTCCATCCGGCTGGACGCCAAAGTCGTGACGCTGCAGGGCCCCGCCGACGACTGGCGCGCCCTGTGGGGCCTGCAGGTGCCAGGGTCCGACGATGACCCGGTCTACCTGCTGACCCTGTGGCAGCAGACCGCCGAGGGGGGCCAATGGGCCCTGCTGACCTGGCAGCCGGGCAGTGGCCCGCCGCGGATGCTGCCGCTCCCCGACGGCCCGCTCGATCAGGTTGTGCACCTGGGCGTCGAGCGCGGCCTGGATGGGGCTTCGTACGACCTGTTCTGGCAGGGCGACCTCGTGATCGCCGGCCAGGCCTTGCCGGGACCTCTGGACCGCGCCCAGTTGCGCCTGTTGGTGGGCGCGGGGACGCATGCCTGGATCCAGACGGCCGGGGCGCTTGTAGTCCGCTGACACCCGGTACCCTGAGGAGAGGGCTCGCATGAGAGGACTGACCATCGGATCCAGCATCGCTGACCTGTACCAGATCGGCATGGATATCGACGAGGCTCCCGGCGGTTTTGCGCGCGCCTTTCTGGCTACCAACGGGGACGGCAAGCAGCGGGCGATCAAAGTGTTCCGCGCGGAGCACTTTGCGCTGCCCGAGGAGCGCTGCTACGCCTACTACAAGACCCTGGCGAACGAGGCCGACCTCCTGGTGGAAATGCAGGGGCACCCCAACGTCGTGCGGTTGTATGACATGGGCTTCATCTGGCCGGACGGCAACCATGACCAGGCCTACGACGCCAAGAGCTACGGCATGGACGCGCGCGCCTTTTGCGCTGCCATGGACGAATCGTTCGAGCAGCGCCGCCTGCCCTACCTGGTACTGCAGCGGATGCCCTCCCAACACAGCCTCTTCCGGCTGGTGCGCCGTAACCCGCACTCTGTGCGCCTGCCCACCGAAGACATCCTGGGCATGTCGTTGCAGCTGGCCGCCTTCCTCGTGGAGATCCACCGCCGCGACATCCTGTACTGGGACCCCAAGCCGGAGCACTTTTACTGGGACGGCCAGCGCGTGGTGGTGATCGACTGGAACGTCTCCCGGCGCATCCAGAACTATGAGGCCAGCGACAAGAGCCAGGATATCCAGCTGATTGCCCAGCGCGTGATCTATCCCGTCCTCCTGGGCGGCACCTCGTACGCCACCGGCGCCAAGATCGAGGCCACCCCCGGTTCGGCGCCCGACCCGGTGTTGCGCGAACGGGTGGACTATCGCTGGCAGGAAAAGTGGCTGGACGATCGCGTGCGCCAGTGGCTGGACCCGGCCCTTCTCGGGCAGTACCGCAACGCCACCGACTTTATGCGCGACGTGCAAGAGTGCGCCGTCTACTATGGCTGGGACATCGAGGGCTGCGAGCCCCCCAACGAGGGGGCCCGCCAATGCCGGGCCAGCATGCGCAAGGGGCTGGAGAAACTGCGCCAGGCCCAGCGGCTGCTCGAGGAGGCCAGCCGGGACTTTGCCGAATCGAGCATCGGCTTTCTGCCGGCCGAATACCGGGAGCCCAAGCGGCTCAGCCGCCTGGTGCGCGATCTGCTGGAAGATAGCTGGATGTTGCCGTGACCGAGTGGGGGGGTCGCGTCGCGCTGGACGAGTCTGCGCCGGGAACCATGACTTCTGGGTGACAACGATGACAGGAGGAACATGATGTCTGCGTCCTCAACCTCGGTGTCTTCAACCTCGGTGGACGAACTGATTGCACAAGTGGACAGGCTTAAAGCGCAGGGCGAATACCTGTTGGCTCGCCAGGCGGTCGAGCAGTTCATCAGTGACCACCCGAATGAGGCCGAGTCGCACGGCCTGAACGATCTGTTGGCCAGCCTCATCCCGTTGACGCAGCAACAGTCCGACGCCGATGACGCCGAGTGGCTCACCAGGCTGCGCTCGGCGCGGGTGTACGCCGAGACGGGGGACAAGAACACGGCCCTCGGCATTCTGAAGAACATGCTGCAGGAGCGCCCCGACAACGGCCCAGTGCTCGAGGAGTTGGCCAAACTGGCCGACGCCTACCCGGACTACCGTGACGACGTCAGCCGCTTCCTCGAGTCGATGCCCGCCAACGCCGCCATCGAGGCCACCCTGGGCCGGGTCAAAGAGCGCGAAAGGCCGCCAGAGGCCGCGCCGGGCGAGCAGCCCGCCGCTGCCGCCGAGCAGCCCGTTTCGCCCGGCAGCCAGGACGCCCTGGCGCGGGCCATGCGCATGTACCGCACCCGGCACCACCAGGAAGCGATGGAGATCTT
>JAAZBY010000475.1 GCA_012513595.1 Chloroflexota bacterium | reverse complement strand
CGCACCAGCGCCTCGACCTCGGCCGTGCTGATCTCGTAATCGTCGCGGGCACTACCGTGGGCGGCGTTCATCAGCTCGCCGAGGAGGCCCACATCCCCGGCCTCCAGCGCCTCGCACGCCGCCAGGACGCGGCTGTTCTCGGTGATGACGTGCCGGCAGCGCCGGCGCACCGTGAACACGTCCGTCTGGGGGTCCACGCCGGCGTCAAGGATGTGGGCCGGGTCGATCCCCAGGCGCAGGAGTTCGGGGCGATCGATCGACTCGGGCAGGAGCGGCTCCAGCTCGCTCCAGGGGTGGCCGGCCGCATCACGCAGGTGAGTGATCCCCGGAAAGTGCCGCTGCAAGAGGCGCACACCGATGCGACACTCCGCCACGCGCCGGTTAAAGTGCGGCCCGGTGTTGGAGTGCCGTACGCCGCTATCGGCCACGACGATGACATAGCCCCCCGGCAGGGGCACGTGGCGGTAGCGGTAGCCGGAGCCATCGGCCGCCGGGCGGCAATCCAGGAACAGGGCGTGTTCCTGGGTGGCCAGCACCGAGATGAAGTGGTCCATGATCCCGCCGCGCGTCCCCACGTACCACTCGGCCCGGCTGCAGGCGTCGGCCAGGGCCGCGCCGGCCAGGGGGATGTCGTTCAGGCTGACCAGGGCCACGCAGGAGACCACCGTGAGCGCCGACGACGAGGAAAGCCCCGCCCCCCGCGGGACGCCGTAGGGCACCCCGCCGTCCACCAGGCCGTCGTAGCCGCAGAGCGGCCATCCCTGTTCTTGGGCCAGGAGCTGGGCCGGCCCCTGGGCATAGTTGGCCCAGTCACCCACCGGCTTGGGGGGGATGCTCGGGGAGATCTCGAACGTGCGCGGGGCAAAGCCACGCTCGAGATTCTCCAGGCGGACGGTGCTGTCCTCCCGCGGCCTGGCCAGGAGGAGCACGTCCCTGTCCAGCGCGACGGGCATCACATAGCCCTGGTTATAGTCGGTGTGCTCGCCGATCAGGTTCACGCGCCCGGGGGCGTGGTAAGCGCGCACCTCCCCGGGCCCGTAGCGACGGGCGAACTCGTCCAGCGCCCTGGCGTAGCGCTCCTGCTGGGCGGCCAGCAACCTCTCGTCGTGGCCGTAGACGCGCTCCAGGGCGTGCAGATCGAGATCCATAGGGCAGGGGCCTCCGTGCAGGGTACCGGGCGGGCGGCGTCAGTCGAAGGTGGTCTCGGCGTACACCTCGCCCGTCTCAGGGGCGTACACCACCAGGCGGTCGGCGTTGTCCGGCGTCACCTCGGCGGGGATGATGTAGAGGAGCATCTCGGACTCGTACGCGCGAGGCTCCAGAGTGCCCAGGATGGCGGCCGGCTCTGCGTACGCGTCGCCGTGCACCAGGCGCAGATCGGCGGCCGGACCTTTGCCGTCGAATGTGAAGCTCTGTATAATCAGCGTCTGTAGCCCGGCCACGATGGCCTTGCCCCCCACGCCGTGGCTTCCCTGGAACTCGCCGACGTTGCCCACCTGGGTAAACGTCTGCTCGGGCGCCGGCGCCTGGGGCTCCGGCAGGGGCGTGACGGTCGCGGCTACAGGGGCTAGGGCCGGCTGGCAGCCGATCAAGAGCAGCGCCAGGGTCAGTAGAAGCCCGGCAGCCAGGGATGTTCTCATCACCACCATCCTTTGTCGCTATGCGTGGGCCCCATTATACGGGGAACCCTGCCCGGGCCAAGGGCACCCGCAAGTAACACAGGCCCTGCTGGCGACATCCCGGCGCGGAGGCTCCTGGCGTCGTGGGAGCGGGGTGGGGTCGCGGGCAGAACCCGATCGTCCGGCTCCTGCAGTCCGTGGAGGTGCTCTCCCTTGCGCATCTGCATGATCACGTCTTCCTACCCTCGCTACGAGGGAGACTTTGCCGGCTCTTTCCTCGGCTCGTTGGCGCGCTCGCTCGTCAGCCTGGGGCACCAGATCCACGTCGTGGCACCCTACGACCCCGACACGCGCGAGATGGACCATGGCGGGGTGGCCGTGCACCGCTTCCGGTACGCCCCGACGGACGCCCTGTGCCTGGCCGGGCACGCCCGCTCGCTCTATGCCAACGAGAGGCTCAAGCCGATCGTCCCCCTGCTGATGCCCGCCTATGTCGCTTCGGCGGCCCTCCTGGCCCTGCGTCTGCATCGCCGGGAGCGTTTTGATGTGATCCACGGCCACTGGGCCATCCCCTCCGGCCCGATCGCGGCGGTCGTCTCTCGCCTGACGGGCGCGCCCCTGGTCGTCAGCCTGCACGGCGGCGGTGACGTGTACCTCATGCAGAAGAACCGCCTGTACGCGGCCGCTGGCCGGTTCGGCTTTGCGCGGGCCGCGGCCGTCACGGTCTGCAGCCAGGACATGCTGCGCAGCGTGCGCGCCCTGGGGCTGGCGGGCGGCATGGTGATCCCTTACGGGGTGGACTCCGCCCGCTTTGGCGCCGGCGACGGGGCGCGGATGCGCGCCCGCCTGGGCATCCCCGCAGGGGTGCCCGTCGTTGGGGCGCTGGGGCGGCTCACGTACATGAAGGGCTTTGGCTACCTCGTCGAGGCACTGCCCCAGATCCTGCGCCGGGCCGGACAGGTCTACCTGGCGATCGGCGGTGACGGGGACCTGGCCGATGCCCTCCACACCCAGGCTGAGGAGGCCGGCGTGGCGGCCCAGGTGCGCTTTGCCGGCCACGTGGCTTGGCACGAGACGCCCGACTTTTACGCCATGTGCGACGTCGTCGCGGTCCCTTCGGTCAAGGCGGGGAACGGCAACGTCGACGGGCTGCCCAACGTCCTCCTGGAGGCCATGGCCAGCGGCACGGCCATCGTCGCCTCGCAGGTAGCCGGCATTCCGGACGTGGTGCGGGACGGCGTCTCTGGCTATCTGGTGCCGCCCAACGACGCCGGCACCCTCGCCGAGCGCATTGCGGACCTCCTCGCGCGGCCGGCGCTGCGCCGCGAGATGGCGGCCAACGCGCGCCAGCGCATGCTGCAGGATCATGACTGGCTCGCCACGGCCGGGGCGCTCGAGCACCTCTACTACCTGGCCACCGGGACAGCCCCCCAGGCCGCCGAACCAGCGCCATGCAGCCATGCCGAAGAGTAACGTGCGCGCCGACGGGGAACACCTCCGCTACCACGGCGAGGCGACCGTGCACGACGAGGCCTACGCCGGGCGCAAGGCCGCCAAGATCCTCGCCCTGCTCGGGCACCTGGAGAGCACCGCCCTGGCCGCGGCGGCCTGCGTGGACGTGGGCTGTGCCTCCGGGCGCATTACCGCCCACCTGGCCCCGCACATGCGCGTGACGGTCGGGGTCGACCCGGACTCCGAGGCCCTGGCCAGCGCCCGCGTGCGGCTGTCAGCGGGGCTTGCCTTCGTCAAGGGCCGGGCAGAGAGCCTCCCCCTGGCCAGCGGCAGTGCCGACGTGGTCATCTGCGCCCAGGTGTACGAGCACGTGGGCGACGCGGAGGCGCTCATGGCCGAGGTGTACCGCGTGCTGGCGCCGGGCGGCATCTGCTTCTTTAGCGGGCCGAACAGGCTCGACCCGATCGAGCGGCATCACTGGCTCCCCTTCCTCAGCTGGCTGCCCCGCCGCCTGGCCAACGCCTACGTGCGGGCCGCCCGCCCCGGCAGCGCCTATCTGGAGCAGCCCCGCACCTACTGGAACCTTCGTCGGCTGGTAAGCGCCTTTGAGGTGACCGACTGCACACCGCTCCTGCTGAAGGACCCCGCGGCCTACTCCTGTGCCGAAGAAGTCGGCAGGCTGGCCTGGGTATCGCGGTTGCCGATGGGTTTGCTGACGGCACTGCGCCCCCTCTACCCGAACTACAACTGGGTCCTGCGCAAGCCCAGGGAGATCGCACCGTGACGACCATCGCCATCGACGCCCTGGGTACCGGAGACTCGGGCGGACCGCGCTCCGCCGCTCTGAACCTGCTGCGCGCCCTGCTGGCGGCCGACCCGGAGCGCCGCTACCTCCTGTTCGTCGACCAGCCCGAGCCGGAGCTGGCCGGCCACGGCGACCGGGTGCGCCAGATCGTGGCGCCCGTTCGCCATCGGCTCCTCTCGCGCGTCTGGGCGCAGGCCTGCTGGCCGGTGATCCTCCGGCGTGAGGGGGTGGCGCTCGTCCACCACCTCAAGACCGTGGGGGCCTTTGGGCTGCCGGGGCGCCAGGTCTACACCATTTACGACTTGACCACGCTGCGCTATCCGCAGATCTACCCCCAGAGCGACGTGTGGTTCTGGCGCTACCTGCAGCCGCGCATGTTGCGGCGCGCCGATGCGGTGGTGGCCATATCTCAGCAGACGGCGAACGACCTGGTGTCGTTCTTCGGCCTGCCCAGCGGGCTCTTGCACGTCATCTATTGCACCTATGCCCCCGGCCTGGTGCCCGCGTCGCCAGCCCGCTGCGAGGCCGTCAGGGCGCGTTACGGCACCGCGGAGCATTACGTCCTGCACGTGGGCAGCCTATCACGCAAGAAGAACCTGGCCACGCTGGTGCATGCCTACGAGGTGTTGCGTGCGCGTGGCTACGCGGGGCGCCTGGTCTTCGTCGGGCGGCGCTATGAGAAGGGGCACGACCCGGCCTTCTGGGAGGCCATCGCGGCCTCACCTTACCGGGCGGACATCGTCCTGGCCGGCGACGTGCCCGACGAGGACCTGCCGCCGCTCTACACTGCCGCCGACGTGACGGCCTTCCCCTCCCTCCACGAGGGCTTTGGCATCGTGGCCATCGAGGCCATGGCCTGCGGATGCCCGGTGGTCTGCTCCAGGGGCGGGGCGCTGCCCGAGGTAGTCGGGGAGGCGGGCATTTACGTCGAGGCCAGCGCCGCCCCGGAGCAGTGGGCCGAGGCGCTCTGGCCGCTCGTGTCCGACGCCGGCGTGCGCGCCGAGTGGCGAGAGCGCGGCCTGGCCTGGGCCCCCCGCTACTCAGCCCAGGAGGCCGCCCGCCGCACCCTAGCCCTGTACGACCAGTTGCTCGCCGAGGGGAGGCGCTGACCATGGGCCTGGACCAGGCGGCGGTGGCCGCCGACTATGACCGCATCTTTGCCGCCGAGGGCCTGGCGGACAGTGACGCGTACTACCGCTGGGCGCTGGCCAGCTTGCGGCCCGAGCCGGGGCGGCGCCTGCTGGACGTGTCCTGCGGGCTGGGGCTCCTTCTAAAGCACGCCAGAGAGGCCGGCCTGGCGGCCCACGGGGTGGATATCTCACCCGTGGCGCTGGGCGTGGCCCGGCGGGTCGCGCCGGGGGCCCGCCTGGTGGTGGGCAATGCCGAGGACCTGCCCTACGGCGATGCGGTGTTCGATTATGTCACCTGCCTGGGCAGCCTGGAACACTACCTGAACCCCTGGCGGGGGCTGGCCGAGATGCGGCGCGTCCTCCGGCCGGACGGCACGGCGCTGGTGTTTGTGCCCAACTCGTACTACCTGGCCGACATCCTCTGGCACGTCCTTCTGAGGGGGAGGGGCCCCTCGCACCTGCAGGCCATCGAGCGTTTTGCCACCTGCGAGGAGTGGAAGGCGCTCCTGACGATGATGGGCCTGGCCGTCCAGAAGGTATACCGCTACAACTTTGCCTGGCCGCGCTCGCGGGCCGACCTGCGCTGGTACGCCGCGAACCCGCGCAAGATCCTGTATCTGCTCTCCTCCCTGGTGACGCCGTTCAACCTGTCGTACAGTTTTCTCTATGTGTGCACTCCGGCGGAGCCCCAACCGCACCTGAACACTCGGCTGCCGCTGGTGTTGCGCCGCCCCGAGGGGGCACCGTGGTAGAACGGGCGACGCTGTGGGTTGAGGGGCTCTCGCGGCGTTGGACGGCCTGGCGGAAGACGCGCGCCTGGAAGCGGGCCGCCGCGTTACTGGCCGTCGTCACGGTCGCCGCCTGCGCCGTCTACCTGGGACCGCAGCTGCT
>JAAZBY010000474.1 GCA_012513595.1 Chloroflexota bacterium | reverse complement strand
GCAGGACCGTCAGCACCAGCAGGGCGTTCACCAGCGGCCCTGTAGCCCACTGAGGCAGCCCAATCAGCGGGATGGCCAGCCCCGCGGTGAGGGCCAGCAGCAACATCAGGGGGCGCGAACGGACCAGCGTTCCAACCATTCCTTCGACATTTGCGACCATGTGTTACGACCTCCCTGCAAGCCGGGCCTGCGCCCCGTAACCTTGGCACCGCGCTGCGGCCGGCTAAATGCGCTCCAGCAGAACCTGCTTGTTGCGCCTCTCCAGTTCGCGAACGAGCTCTGTGACGTACATCATGCGCATCGTCTCGCCGCGGATCACGTCGGCGATCTGGTGCGGGTTGATGGCCGTGCCCACGATGAAGGTGATGGCATCCGCCGAGAGCAGGATGCGGGCCAGCTGCGCCGCCGCGTCCGAATCCTTGGGCAGGTCGTGTACGGTCTCGGCGCTCTGCAGTAGCTCCAGCACCTGGCCGAGGGTGATGATCCCCTCGGTCACCAGGTCGACCCCCTCGAGGTTGGCCATCGGCGGGGTACCCCGGCGGCGCTCCGGCTGGTGCGCCGGGCGCTCCCCGGGCGGCACCCACTGCACCTGCAGCTCTTTGCCCAGGATCCGCGCCGCTATCTGCGCGGTGGTCCCGCCGCAGATGACCTTAGTTCCCTGGGCGCTCATCAGCCGCTGGACGGCCACGCCGTCGTCCTCTTTGTTGGCCGGCGGACCGGTGAGGACGGTGGCATGGACAGCCTGGCGCACGTGCATGGCCACGGCGGTGGCGTCATCGCCGGGGCGATCGTTATATAGCTTGAGGCAGGTGCGCTGCAGCGCCTTGACCAGGCCGTAGGCGTCCCCGCCCGCGGAACACCAGCGCCTCACCGAGGTGGCGATGTTCTGCCAACCCCAACCCAGGCGGTACAGCCCCCCGACGCCCGCGTGCTCGTACCCGTCACTGACCATGACCATATAGTCGCCGACCTGCACGTCAAAGCGCGCCTCACGGATCCGCCGCCCATGGACGACACGCTCTCGCACGGGCAGATCGATCACCTGGCCGTCGCGGACGAGGATCAGCGGCGGGCTATCGTACTCGACGAGCAGCGCATCGCGGCCATGCAGAATCTTGACCATGGCAAACGTCGCGTAGGCGAGCTTGCGCACCTGGCACTCGGGGAGCGTTTCGACCAGCGTCTCCATCACATCCTCGATGCGCGCCCGGCGCTCGAACATCGTCCCAGCGATCTGGGTGGTAAGGGTCGAGAGGATGTTGGCCTTCACTCCGCTGCCCAGGCCGTCCGACAGCACCACGATGAACGACTCGGGCGTGGAGGTCACTTTGACGCTGTCTCCGCACAGCTCTTCCCCGTATCGCGAGATGCTCTCCCAGGCTACGTCGACGAACGCCCTCACTGGCCGGCCGCCTTTTCCAGGAGCTCGCCCAGCTGCAGGAGCGCCATGCGCGCCTCAGCAGTGGTCTCACCAAGGAGTTGGGCGATCTCGTGGGCGACGCGCATCTGGTTCTTGACCACGGCCTGCGAGTGCGCCAGGGTCTCGCGGCGGATGCGCTCGATCTGCTCCTGCTGGCGCTCGTGCTCGGTGATGTCGCGGAGAATGGCCACCAGCAGGTTCTGCCCCTCCACCGGAACGATGGTCTGGTCGATCACCAGGTCCGGCCGCAGGCGCACGACCTCGTTCAGAACGGGCAGCCCGCCGTTGCGCACGCGAGCAAACCCCTCGATGGCCGGCATGCAGGTCTCCAGAGGGCGTCCCTGCGCCTCCTGCAGGTGGACGTTGAGCATCTTTTCCGCCGACGGGGACATGTCCTGCACGTACAGGCGGGTGTCGACGACGATAACGGCGTTGGGCGTGACCTCCATGACCACCTGCCTGAGCGACTCGGCGCGGCGGCGCATGTACGGGATGCACATGGTCGGTTCGGCCATCCCGCGCAGGGTGGCCACGGCCTTCTCGCGGCAGGTGGGGTAGCCGCAGGCACCGCAGTTCAGCTCGTCCTGGGGCGTGAACTTGTCCACGCGGTGCAGCATCTCGGTGATCTCGTCCTCGGAGAACTCGGGCAGGCTGACGCTGCGATCCATGTAGGTACAGGAGAGGTCCGGCCACTCGTCTCGGCTGGGCAGTGGTTCCGCCTGGCGACGCGTAGCGTACTCGATGACCCGCTGCCGGGCAGCAAAGACCGTGCCAAGGCCGGCCATGGCCGGGCCGTTGATGCAGCCCCCCTCGCAGGCCATCAGTTCCACCATGCAGGCTGACAGCGCCCCCGCCCGGATGCCGCGTAGAACGTCCTCGCAGGCCTCCAGGCCCGAGGTCGTGACGATGTGGCTGGTGAGAATGTCCGTATCCATGTTGGCGGTGCCCACCAGCCCCCCCTCGATGGGGAACAGGCGCGCAGCAGCCCGTGGCACGGCCTCGTCGGGGGGCTCCTCCTCCGGGAAGGGCTGACCCTCATCCTGCAGCCACTCGCGCAGCTCGCGAAAGTTCAGCGCCGCGTCGATCGTCCCGCTGGCCCCGTTGCGGTGGATCTCTTCCTTCTTGGCAATACAGGGACCGATAAAGACGATGAAGGCATCGTCTCCGTACGCCTTGCGCAGCCAGCGCCCGTGGGCCAGCATGGGGGAGACGATCGACGCCAGATGCGGGATCAGATCGGGGTAGTACTTTTCGATAAGGTTGACCACCACCGGGCACGAAGAGGTGATCACCGGCCACCTGCCGGGATCGGCGTCCACCAGTTCGCGATGGGCGATGCCGACCATCTCCGCCCCGAAGGCGGTCTCGCCGGCTGCGGCAAAGCCCAGCGACCGCAGCGCCTCTGCCATCTGGCTGAAGCGGGTCATGCGGAAAAAGGCAGGGGCCGAGGGCGCCACGCTGGCCACCACCGTGCGGCCCTGGGCCAGGGCCTCGCGGATCAGGGGGCGATCGTCTCGCTCGACCTTGGCCTCCTGCGGGCAGGCCAGCACGCAGCTGCCGCAGGCCGTGCAGAGCTCCGCCACGATCTGGGCCTGGCCGTTGCGCACCTTGACGGCCTTTACCGGGCAGGTGCGCACGCAGCGGTAACAGTCTCGGCAGCGCGCCCGGTTCGTGCTGATCACCCACTCGCTCATAGCGCTCCCCATGTAATACTTGATCCTTTTGCTCACCAATTGTACTCGGGAGGTTCCGCGGTGTCAAACTGATCGTGCCAGATTGCACAAAGTTCCGGTCCCCTCGGCAGAGGCGCTCGGCCCTGCCTCAGAGGATCCCCAGGGCCTCCTCACGGTAGTGGGTGCTCTCGTGAATGGCCTGCACGTGGGCTAGCAGCCCGGCGATCCTGGGCGCGTAGCGCTCCAGCCAGAGCGCCCAGCCCCTCGCCGAGCGGTAACGCGGCGGGACGTCGAGCGTCGCCACTTCGAAAAAGAGCGCCCGGAAGACGTACCACGCCTTGCCGTCTCGCGGCGTCGGCGGGGCGCCCCAGGCAGTCAGTCGGCGCTGCAAGACATGAAAGGCCGCCAGCAGGTGGAGGTCCTCGACGTCTTCCGGCCAGTCCCCGCTCGCGATGTAGGTGGCCAGCAGGGGCGCGGGGTCGAAGGCCGTGTCGCGCAGGTAGGCCTTCCCGTCAAAGCGCAGCGCACAGTGGAGCAGGATGTCGTCCTCGTAGCGGTTGGGGCCGCTCGTGTCGGGCCTGGCTGAGAGCACCTGCTGTCCCTCCTCGCGTGGCGGCGTTCTCAAGCGGCAGAACGCGCGTATTGTAGCGAACCACCCATCGGGGGCCAAAGCGACCCAAGCACCCTCCCACGATTGCGGGACCGCCGTTGCGACCCTACAATGCCAGGGCTGCTGGCCACAGTGCCGTCCTGCCGCGACGGGACGGTCCCTAGGGCAGTCTGCGCCGCCGCCGATCGAACCGTTGAGGAGAAGAGCACCATGCGCGTGATAGACCTGGAGGTCACCGTCCACCAGTGCCCGCCCAACCTTCGCCCCATCCGCGATGCGCTCCAGTCGCTGCCGCAGACGGGCTCCGTCGAGGTCGTCGTGACCACCGACACCGGCCTGACGGGGCGGGGCGAGGCCAGCTTTGGCCGTATCGCCGGCGCCCCCCGCGCCCTGGCCGGCATCATCACCCACGAGCTGCGCCCTATCGTCGTGGGGACCGACCCCACCCAGGTACGCGGGACGCACCGCGCCATGCTGCGTGAGACCGAGTACCACGGCAGCGGCGGGCTGACCGCCTTTGGCATCTCCGCGGTAGACACCGCCCTGTGGGACTGCCTGGGCAAGTCGCTGGGGGTTCCCTGTTGGGCGCTGTGGGGCGCCATCCACGACCGCATCCCTGCCTACGCCATGGTGGGCTGGCTGAACTACTCGG
Organism: Chloroflexota bacterium; assembly: GCA_012513595.1. Next base: position 3,079 of record JAAZBY010000474.1, on the reverse strand, counting down.
ACGAGGAAGTGCAGGCCGTCTGCGCCAAGGCCGTCGCCCAGGGCTTCACGGCGGTCAAGGTCAAGGTGGGCTTTCCGACCCTGGCGGAGGACCTCCGTCGCATCGAGGTCGTGCGCCAGGCCGTCGGCGCCGAGACACGTCTGATGGTCGACGCCAACCAGTCGCTGACGACGGCGGAAGCGATCCGCCGGGGTCGCGCCTTTCAGGATCTGGGTCTCGCCTGGTGGGAAGAACCTCTGCCGGCCGACGACATCGACGGGTACGCCGAGCTGGCCGCCAGCCTCGACATCCCGGTGGCCGCCGGCGAGAACCTCTACTCGACGCAAGAGTTCGCCCGGTTCCTCCGGCGCGACGCGGTAGACATCGTCCAGCCGGACCTGCGCCGCATGGGTGGCCCAACGGCGCTGCTGGAGATCGCCGCCATGGCGGAGGCCTTCCGCCGGCCCTATGCCTCACATGGCTCCAACGCCGCCCACCTAAGCGTAATGGCTTGCGCGCCCACGGCGATCTATGCCGAGACGGGGTTGATCGGCCCCGGCTCCGCGATGCGCCTTGAGGATGGCTGCGTCCTGTTGCCGCAGGGACCGGGCTTGTCCTGGTAGCGGCGATGGCGATCTAGGTGACTCGTTATTGACATTTGCGGTAATGGTGCTATCATCGCCTTCGATGGCTGGCGCCTCGGAGCACGTAGCCATCCCCAATCGGAGAAGCCGACTCGGGCGGCACACACACCAGAGGTGATCGCTGGTGCTTCTGGAGGTGTGCGAGTTGGTGGGCACGGCTGGTGCCAAGAGCCTCCGGAGTTGACTCCCGACCGGACCCAGACTCCATGTAGCCAAGGAGGGGCACTATGCCAGACAAGAAACCTGCCAAGAAGGACAAAAAGACGCCCAAGAAGAAGGCTCCTGTCGCGTCGCCCGAGCCCGAAGCGCCGATCAAGGCGCCGGCCAAGAAGCCCAGCAAGGGCAAGTAGCGACAGTCTCCACTGTTCTGAGGTGTGGTCAGCCACGGCCGTCTCAGCCGCCCGGGCGCGGCCGCGGCAGCCGGGCCACCCCGCCGAGCAGTGCGAAACGAATGCGGCGCGGCCTAGGCCCGCCACCCGTCGGTGGCGGGCTTCGCGCACCTCACGATAGTGCGGCCTCGTTCAGTCACTCGCTCTGTTCCCCGGCAGCGCAGCAGCATCGTGGCTTCGGGACCTGTAGCACGTCCGTCCGGTGTCCCGGGCCTCCTCGTACGGCCGTCGCATTCACTGGGATCTAATGCTGCCTTCACGCAGGCTTAATGCCGGGCGCCATCCAATCCTACTACCATGGGGGCGGTGCTCCCACAGGTGCTCTACCCAAGAACTAGAACGGAGCGGGATACGTCTTGATCGACCGTCCTACCATCCACACTTGGCGACGGGCTCGCGTCGTTGCGGCGCTGCTCCTAGCCATCACGGCGGCACTGGCGCCCGCCCAAGCCCTGGCCGCGGCGCGCCCTCCCGTGGGCGCCGAAGCCTCGGCGCGCGTGGCCGCCTGGCCCGGGGGCGCCGTAGCATTCTCACTCAACCGCTCCGGGGCGTACCGCGCTGCCCTGAGCTCTGAGCAGGCCTCGGCAGGCACCGTTACCATTCAGGTGTTCACCGGTGTCCTGCGATCGCGCGTGGTGGTCGCCAACCCGGCCGGCGTGACGGGCGTCGAGGACTATGCCAGCGCCAACTACCGGCAGACGGTAGTCAGCCGCGCCCCCGACCGCGTGGAGATTGAGATCATCAGCGACCGCAGCCTAGCCAGCGCAGCGCCCTTCCCAGTTGACGCCAGCGCGCTGCCTGCGGAGGCCTCCGAGGCTCTCGTTGGGCGGCCCGGCCTGATCCAGACAGACGACCCTGCCATCGTGGCCCTGGCCGCCTCGCTCACGAGTGGCAGCGCCACGCAGGCGCAGGCGGTTGAGAACGTTATGGCCTACGTCCGCGGGCACCTGGTCTACGACGTCTCCGGCCCTCGCGATGCCTCGAGCGCCCTCCAGACGGGCCGCTCCTACTGCGTGGGCTTTGCTAACCTCGCTACGGCCCTGCTCCGCGCCGCCGGGATCCCCGCGCGCGGGCAGTACGGCTGCGTGGCCCCCTGGGAAGGCTGGGGTTCACCTCCCGAAGGTGGCCGGCATATGTGGGTCGAGGTATACTACCCCGACGCGGGCTGGGTCGCTTCGGACCCGCAGGCCTCCGCCAACTTTGTGGACACGGCTCACCTCCTTGGCGTCCTCGATCAGTGCGGCAAGGAGGGCACCAGTATCCAGCGCGGCGAGTACTCCGGGACGCTCGACACGCGCGATGCGGGCTATGTGCGGAGCGTCTCCACGGGCTACGCCAGCGCCTCTGGCATCCCGCTGTTTGCCGCGTCGATCGTGGCGCCGGAGGCCGTGCGCTTGACGGTTTCGCCGACGGACATCGCGGTGAACCTTAGCCCGGCGGCTCCGCAGCGCACCATCTCGGTGGACGTCTCATCCTCTGCGGCCGTGCCCGCCGGCTGGCACATCGAATCGCAGGTCGACTGGTTGGTGCCGCTCGAGAGCTCGGGGACCGCTCCGGGCAGCGCCGCGGTGCAGGTTGACGGCCGCCTCGCAGGCGCCGGCACCCACGTGGGCACGCTGCAGATCCACCCCGAGCCGGCCGACCCGAGCGCGACGCCGCACACCGTGACGGTGACCATGCGCATGGCCACGGGGGTTGATCCGGCTGACCAGACCGAGCGGCTGAACATCCCCATCGTCCTGGGCCGCGCCGGTTTCTAGGCGGGCGAGCCAGACAAACGCTCCTCTCACCGCCACCCACTGACGAGTTCAGAGAGGCATCGCCATGACACCTCTACCCACCCTCTCCTGGCCACCGATCCTGCTGCGCGCCGCGCGCCCGTCTGACGCCGCCGACCGGCAGCTCTCCGGGCGCAGCGCCGAGCTGACGCGCATGTGCGGTGGCAGCTCGGGCGGCCCCTCCCAAATGACCGAGAAAGAGGCCATCGCCTGGTCGCAGCGGGCCGCTGCCGAGCCCTACGGATGGGTGATCGACCTCGACGACCGGGCCATTGGCACCGTCCGCCTG
>JAAZBY010000051.1 GCA_012513595.1 Chloroflexota bacterium | reverse complement strand
GCCGCACGCCGCAGGAGGTGCGCACGGCGACGCGTGCCCTCATCGAAGCGTGCCACCCGCGGGGCCGGTTCGCCATCGGGTCGGGGAACTCGATCCCGAGCTACGTCCCCGTAGACAACTACCTGGCCATGCTGGATGAGGCGCTTGCCTGAGGCGCCCGGCCGACCACAGAGAAAGAGAGGACCACGTGAAAGGCATTATCCTGGCGGGTGGGCTTGGCAGTCGCCTCTACCCCCTGACCCATGCCACCAACAAGCACCTGCTGCCGGTGTTCGACCGTCCCATGGTGCACTACCCGATCGCCACCCTGGTGGAGGCGGGCATCACCGAGGTGATCATCGTCACCGGCGGGCCCTATGCCGGCGACTTTATCCGTGTGCTAAAGAATGGCAAGGAGTTGGGGTTGACCCATCTCGAGTACGCCTACCAGGAACGCGAGGGCGGTATCGCCGAGGCCCTGGGGCTCTGCCGGGACTTTGCTGACGGCGGCAATGTGGCCGTCATCCTGGGTGACAACACCACCGATGCCAGCATCGGCGAGGCGGTGCGCTCCTTCGACAAGGGCGCCATGGTCTTCCTGCGCGAGGTGCCCGATCCGCACCGCTTCGGCGTGCCGGTGTTCGACCCGGCCGACCCACGGCGGATACTGGCCATCGAGGAAAAGCCGGCCGACCCCAAGAGCCAGTATGCCGTGACGGGGCTCTACCTGTACGACTTTCGCGTGTTCGACTACATCCGCACGCTCAAGCCGTCTGGGCGCGGCGAGCTGGAGATCACCGACGTCAACAACCTCTATATCGAGAGCGGGGAACTGCGCTGGGCCGAGCTGGGCGGCTTCTGGTCTGACGCGGGGACCTTCGAGAGCCTCTTCCGCGCCGGCGCCTACTGGGCGCAGAAGGTCACCGGCAAGGCTTGCGAGGACTATGGCCCTTACCTGCGAGCGGTCAGGTAGGGGGAGGCATCACCACCCGTCGGGTACCAACATCAGAGCAGGAGGAAAAGGTGTACAGAGAGCTGGCGAGTGGCCCCATCGGGGTAAAGGTTGCGTTTGCTGAGGAGGCTCGCCTGGCCGCGGCGCACGGCTTCCAGGCCGTGTCGTTGGAGGTGAGCACCATCCGCGAGCTGGGCGCCGGACAGGTGAAGGAGATCCTGGCCAAGCACGGCCTGCGCGCCGGCACTGCGGGGGTGCCCGTGAACTTTCGCGGCGACGAGGCCACCTTCAAGGAGGGCCTGGCCGACTTTCCCGCGGCGGCCTCGCTCCTTGCCGAGGTCGGCTGCAGGCGCATTCTGACCTGGATCATGCCGTTCCATGAGACGCTGACCTACACGGAGAACTTTCAGCAGCTGCGGCGCCGCACGGCGAGCCTGTGTGAGGTGATGGCCGACCATGGCATTCGCTACGGGCTCGAGTTCGTGGGGCCGGCTACCCTGCGCGCCGGCAAGCCCAACCCCTTTATCCACGATATCGACGGTATGCTGGAACTGATCGGCGCTGTCGGTGCCGACAACCTCGGCTTCCTGCTTGACGCCTTCCACTGGTTCACCACCGGCGGCGACCCGGCCGATCTCGCCAAGCTATCGGACGCGCTGGTCATCGGGGTGCACGTGAACGACGCCATCGCCGGCCGGACGGCCAACGAGCAGCTGGACCGCGAGCGGGCCATGCCCGGCGAGACGGGCGTGATCGACATGCGCACGTTCATGCGCGCGCTGGACAAGATGGCCTACAGCGGTCCCGTGATTGTGGAGCCGTTCTCAGACCGCATCCGCCGCCTGCCGGCTGAGGAAGCCGTTGCGGAGACCGCGGCCTCGCTGGACAAGATCTGGGCGGTCGCCGGGTTGTAGGCAGCGCCCAGGAAGGCATCCGCCAACGGTGAGGCGCCGAACCCCTGCGGGGGTTCGGCGCCTCGTGGCCTTACCAGGTCAACGTGGGGCTCTTGAACAGTTCCAGCGTGTTCCCGTCGGGGTCCTCGAAGAAGCACAGGCGGATGTCGCCGACGTTCTTGGGCTCCACAGTGAACGTAATGCCCCTGGCCACAAAGTCGCGGTAGGTGGCGTCGACGTCGTCGACCTCGAAGGCCAGGTGCACGAACCCTGCCGCCTGGCTGGCGACATCACCCTCGCCAGCGGCCATCAGCTCGATACAGGTGCCGCCGATGTCGATAAAGTAGATCTCGCGGCCGGGGATCTGCCCGTTCACGGGGAACCCGAGCGTTTCCGTGTAGAACGCCTTGCTCGCGGCCACGTCCTTGACCTTGAGAGCGATATGGTGAGACTTCTTGATCGCCATCGCGTGCTCGCCTCCTGGCATCGTGAGCCGCCAGCCGACGGAGCCGATTCTGGCGGCGGTAGTGGAGCGGATGGTACCAGGGCGGCTCACGCCCGTCAACCATTTGACCGCTCCCCGCCGTGCACCTACACTGCCAGCGAGCAAGGATGGTGAAGGTGAGCCAGATGCCAGACGAGAGCACAGAACAGGTGCGGCCAGCCGATTCCTCCTGGCGAGGGGTCGATTTCTCCGGGGTGACGGTAGTCCTTGGGGTGGGCACCGGGCGCCTGATCGAGGTGCTGGCCCGCCAGTCTGCCGCCTCGTTCGGGGCGCTCTTGGTGATCGAAGCGTCGCGGGAGCGGCTGGACCCGCTGCGCCCGCTGCGCGCGTCGGCACCGCTGGCCCTGGCCCAGGCGCACCCGGGGCGGATCCCCGTGCTTGCGGAGACCGTGGACCTGCTGGTAGTGAACGGCGTGCTCCGCGAGGTGCCGGAGCAGCGCCTGCCGACCTTTTTCGGCGAGGTGTGGCGGGCCCTGGTGCCCGGCGGACGCCTGCGCGTTTCGGACGTCGTTGAGCCGCAGGATCCGGAGCGCACGGCGGCCTGGGCGGTGCGGAATGAGATCGTGCGTCGGCTGGCGCGCGCCTCCGAGCGGCCCGCCGCCGTGTCGGTGAACCTGAAGCGGACGGCCCTCGCGCTCCAGCAGGTGGGTTTTGAGAACCTCAATGTGGCCCTCTTGCCAGGCTATGCGCTGAACGACGACTGGCTGGAGGACACGGTGAACGCCATCCGCAACCTGGCTGCCCGGCTGGTGCACCGGGAGGTGCGCGCGGCGATCGTCCAGCACGATATTCCCCGCCTGGTCTCTGCCTATGCTCGCGGCAATCAGACCGCGGCCGAACGTTTCGTGCTGCAGGGGGTCAAGGCCGGCAACCTTGCCCTGGATATGGACGCCTCATTCACCGAAGAGGACCTCGTCAATACCGAGGAGTAAGCGCGGGAACGACAGCAGGGCCGGGCATCACTGCCCGGCCCTGCTGCTGCTTTTGGTGGGGGGTTACCCTAGTCGGGCAGGACGACCACCACGTCGACCTCGATGGGGATGGTCATGTGCGACTGGACCGTGGTGCGCGCCGGGTAGGGCTCCACGAAGAAGGTCTTGTAGACCTCGTTGAAGGCGGCAAAGTCGGCCATGTCGCGCAGGTAGGCGTTGACCTTGACGACGTCGGCCATGGTGGCGCCGGCCGCCTCGACGATGGTCTGCACGTTCCGCAACGTCTGGATGGCGGCCTCGCGAAACCCCTCAGGCGCTACGCCGGTGGCGGGGTCGACCGGTCCCTGCCCGGAGACGTACACAAAGGTGCCCCGGCCAGCGATAGCGTGAGAGTAAGGGCCAGCAGGCTTGGCTCCCTTGGTGGCGGTGATCTGCGTGCGCATGCGCTCCTCCTATGCTCTCAGTCCGATAGACGCTCGGCCTCTCGGCCCAGGGCGGTTACAGGTCCAGCTTGATGTGCAGCTCACGCAGCTGCCGCTCGGAGACGGTCGAGGGCGCCTGCGTCATCAGGTCGACGGCGCTCTGCGACTTGGGGAAGGCCATGACCTCACGGATGTTCGGCTCACCGGCCAGGAGCATCACCAGCCGGTCGATGCCCGGGGCAATGCCGCCGTGCGGGGGCGCCCCGTACTCGAACGCCTCCAGCAGGTGGCCGAACTGCGCCTGGGCCTGCTCGTCGCTGAGGCCGATGACCTGGAAGAGCTGCCGCTGCGTGTCTCGCTTGTGGATGCGGATGATCCCGCCGCCCACTTCGTAGCCGTTGGCGACCACGTCGTAGGCCTTGGCGCGCGCCCGGCCCGGGTCAGAGGTGAGCAGGGGCAGGTCCTCGTCCAGTGGCGCGGTGAACGGATGGTGAACAGCCTCCCAGCGCGACTCGTCCACGTTCCATTCCAGGAGCGGGAACTCGAGCACCCAGGCGAAGGCGAGCACGTCGTCGTCCATGAGGCCGAGGCGGCGGCCCATCTCCAGCCGCAGCTCTCCGGCCACGGTGCAGGCGGTCTTCCATTGGTCGGCCACCAAGAGCACCAGGTCTCCCGCCTTGGCCCCCAGGCGGCCCAGCAGGGCCTCCTTCTGCTCGTCGCCAAAGAACTTGGCGATCGGTGAGCGGACGCCGGCCTCCTCCACCACGAGCCAGGCCAGACCCTTGGCCCCGAAGCGCTTGGCGAGCTCGCCCAGCTCGTCGAGCTGGCGCCGGGTATAGTCGCCGGCCCCCGGAGCCACCACGGCCTTGACGCAGCCTCCCGAGGCTACCGTGTCGGCGAACACGCAGAAGGAACTCTCGCCGACCAGGTCCGACAGGTCGACCAGTTCCATGGCGAAGCGGATGTCGGGCTTGTCTGACCCGAAGCGGTCCATCGCCTCGCGGTAGGTAAAGCGCGGGAAGGGCGTCTGCAGGATGCGCTTCTTGGGGACGGCCGCTACCAGGTCGACGAACAGACGCTCGGTGAGCTGCAGGATGTCCTCCCGGTCGACGAAGGACATCTCGACGTCGAGCTGGGTGAACTCGGGCTGTCGGTCAGAGCGCTGGTCCTCGTCGCGGAAGCAGCGCGCGATCTGGAAATAGCGCTCAAACCCGGAGACCATCAGCAGCTGCTTCAGCTGCTGGGGAGACTGGGGCAGGGCATAGAAGGAGCCGGGGTGCAGGCGGCTCGGCACCACATAGTCGCGGGCGCCTTCCGGCGTGCTCTTGATCAGGATCGGCGTCTCGATCTCGACAAAGCCCTGGTCAGACAGGTGATTGCGGATGAACCGCACGACCTCATGCCGCAGGATGATGTTGCGCTGCATGCGCTGCCGGCGCAGGTCCAGATAGCGGTATTTGAGGCGCAGCGACTCGTCGATCTCGACCTCTTCGTTCAGGTAAAAGACGGGCGTCTTGGACTCGTTGAGGATCTCAACGTCTGAGGCCACCACCTCGATCTCGCCCGTCTCCAGCGCCTTGTTGGACAGCCCCTCCGGGCGCGTGCGCACTTGGCCCGTGACGCGGACGACGTACTCGTTGCGCAGGCGCTCGGCGCGCTCGCGCGCCTCGGGCGGCATGTTCGGCCCAAACACCACCTGGGTGATGCCCCAGCGGTCGCGCAGGTCGACAAAGGCGAGACCGCCATGGTCCCGGCGACGGTGTACCCAGCCGGCCAGAGTGACGCGGGCGCCGGCATCGCCGGCCCTCAGCTGGCCACAGGTGTGGGATTTCATCATGGTGGCATCCTCTCTCGGGTCACGATCGCGAGCGTATTGGTCCATTATAGACAGCGCAGCGCAGTGCCCCAAACGGGGATCGCGCTGCCGGCTAGCGAGCCATGGAAGAGTGTAGCACAAGATTGAGAAGGCGCAAGAGGGCAGGAGCGCCTGGCGCGCGGCTTGGCGGAACGGAAGCGATGCCGTAGAATGGCGGGGCGGTTTCGTGCGCGCCCGTCCGCCGCCGCCCCGATCGGGGCGGCTCGTCCGCTGGCGGCCGGCGCCCCTGTGGAGACGCACTCATGAGACAATCGAAGCGCAAGGTCGGTGCGTACGTGTTGCTGGGCGCCATTGCCGCGCTGGTGCTGGTGCTAGACCAGGTCACCAAGGGCCTGGTACGCCGTCACCTGCCGCTGAACCAGCCGTACATGCCCGTCGACTGGCTAGATCCGCTGTTCACCTTCCGGCACGTGCAGAACACGGGGGCGGCCTTTGGCCTGTTCCCCGGTGGCGCCACGGTGTTCATGGGCATCGCCGTGGTGGTGGTCATCGGCATCATCATCTACTATGCGCGGCTGGACCGCCCGGCGCTCCTCTTGCGCGCCGCGCTGGGGTTGCAGCTGGGTGGCTCGGTGGGCAACCTGATCGACCGCCTCATGCACAACGGGGCCGTCACCGACTTTGTCGACCTGCGCTGGTTCCCGGTGTTCAACGTGGCAGACAGCGCGATCACTATCGGGACGATCATACTGGCCTGCTACATGCTGTTTGAGGATCGCCGCGCGCCCGAGCCCGACAGCGAGAAGAACCCGGCACTGACGGCCTGAGCGGCTGGCCAGTAGCGCCACGCGACCTTGCGTCGCGCGGTGGCGTACGGCGCCGACCCCGCCTCCACATATGCAGTGAGTACACGGCCACGATGGTAGCGGAGAGGGAAACGCAGAGCTTTACGGTGGGCGAGGAGAGCGATCGCCTGGATCGCCTGGTGGCCGCTCGCTTCCCCGCGCTGTCGCGCTCTGTGGTCCAACACCTGATCCGCCAGGGGGACCTGCGGGTGAACGGCGCCCAGACCAGGCCGGCCTACCGCCCGGTGCCGGGCGACATCGTCTCCATCCTGCTCCCGGCGGCCGCGGCCGAAGCCCCTCTGCCTGAGGACATCCCCCTGGACGTGGTCTACGAGGACGAACACCTCGTCGTGGTCAACAAGCGGCCCGGGCTGGTCGTCCATCCGTCCGCCGGGCACCCCGTGGGCACTCTGGTGAACGCCCTGCTGGCCCGCTACCCACAGGTGGCGCGCGCCGACCTGGACCCCCAGCGCCCCGGCATTGTCCACCGGCTGGACCGCGACACGTCGGGGCTGCTGGCCGTGGCCCTCACGCGTGAGGCGCAGCAGGTGCTCCAGGCCGCCTTCAAGTCGCGTGCGGTTGACAAGCGCTACCTGGCCCTCCTGGACGGCACCCTCACGCCGGAACGGGGAGCCATCGACTCTCCCATCGGCCGCGACCCAAAGCGGCGGCAACGGATGTGCGTGCTGCGGGAGGGCGGCAGGCAGGCGCGCACCGAGTACCGCGTCCGCGAGTACCTGGGCGCCTATACGTACGTCGAGGCTGTGCTGCTCACCGGCCGCACACACCAGCTGCGCGTGCACTTTGGCGCCATCGATCACCCAGTGGTCGGCGATGCGGTCTACGGCCGGCGTCGCCAGAGGCTGGGCGTTCCGAGGCAGTTCCTGCACGCCTGGCGGCTGTGCTTTGAGCACCCGATCACGGGGCAGCCGCTGGAGCTGGAAGCCCCCCTTCCCGATGATCTCGCCGAGCCCCTCGAACGGTTGCGCCGCGAGGTGCGCTCGCGTGAGGGGCATTTGCCGTACTGACGTTTGCCTGTGCGCCCCTGGCATTCTGAACCGGTTGTTCATGGAGGTGATGCTGTGAGAGTAGTGGACCTGCGAAGCGATACCGTCACGCTGCCGTCGCCGGCCATGCGCAAGGCCATGTATGAGGCCGAGCTGGGGGACGACGTCTACCGCGAAGATCCCACCGTGAACCGCCTCGAGGAGGCCGTCGCCGAGCGCCTGGGCAAGGAGGCTGGCCTCTTTGTCGTCAGTGGGACGATGGGCAACCTCGTCTCGGTGCTGACGCACTGCCAGCGCGGCCGCGAGGTGATCCTGGGGGATGAGGCGCACATTTTCTACTATGAGGCCGGCGGCGTGTCGGCGCTCGGCGGCATCTCCATGCGTACCGTGCCCAACCTGCCCGACGGCATGCTGGACCCGGCCGCGGTGGAGGCGGCCATCCGCTCTCCCGAGAACATCCACTTTCCGCGCACGGCGCTGATCTGCCTGGAGAACACCCACAACCGTTGCGGCGGCGCGGTGCTGTCAGTGGAGCAGATGAGCCAGATCCGCGCCGTGGCCAACCGCCACGGCCTGCCGGTGCACCTCGACGGCGCTCGCATCTGGAACGCGGCGGTGGCCCTGGGCGTCGAGCCGCGCGTGTTGGCCGCCGAGGTCGACACGGTGCAGACCTGCTTTTCCAAGGGGCTGGCGGCGCCGGTGGGCTCGGCCATCGTGGGGCCGGCCGACTTTATCCAGGAGGCGCGCCGCAACCGCAAGATCGTGGGCGGCGGCATGCGGCAGGCCGGCAT
>JAAZBY010000473.1 GCA_012513595.1 Chloroflexota bacterium | reverse complement strand
GATCTCCGTGCCGCGCCGGGAACCTGGCTCGTATGAAAGATCGCCTCGTTGTGCTGTCGATGCCGTGGCGGCTCGTGGACGCATGCGCGTCTGTGGACACTCGCGCTCCACGCCGGTGGCGAGCGATGTCTCGCCTTGCCATATCCGGCGCCCTCGTGCGCCGGAGACGACGCTGTAGCGCAAAATCTGGCCGCCAACTGGGCTGGGTTCAGCCCTGGCGCAGGCGGCTGATGGTGCTGGTGGTGGAGAAGCCCTGGACGAAGGGCACGAAGCGGAACTCGCAGCCGAGGCCCTTGAGGATGGCATGTTCGTCGCGGTCCAGGCGTTCTTCGGTGTAGTCGCCGCCCTTGACGTAGACATCCGGAACAACGGCCGGGAAGACCTCCAGAGGCCGCGTATCACTGAAGATCACGACGGCGTCGACCGCCTCGAGACTGGCCAGGAGGTAGGCCCGGTCGGCTTCGCTCACGATCGGCCTCTCGGGGCCCTTCAGCGCCCGCACCGAGGCGTCGCTGTTGACCGCCACCAGGAGGGCGTCGGCGCAGCCGCGGGCCTGCGCCAGGTACTCGGCATGGCCGCGGTGCAGGAGGTCGAAGCAGCCGTTGGTGACGGCCAGGCGCAGGCCACGGGCGCGCAGGCCGCAGCGCCAGGTGTGCGCCTCGGACAGGCTCATGATCTTGCTCTCGGCAGGGCGCATGGTGCGGTGTCCTTGTTCTGGCAGAGGCATCGCGGTGGTCTCGACGCCTCAGTCGCCGTGATCGCGCCGCACCGGCGGCATCACCTTCCTCAGGCCGCCCACGAGGCGCTGCAGGGGCTCCATGGCGCGGTCGGGCAGGGGCTGCCCCGAGGCGGCATCGGCCTCCTGGAGGTCGGCGGCGATCTGCGTCAGGACCGGGCTGCGCAGGCGCTCGGCCAGGGCCGCCATGGCGGCCAGGATGCGCTCGGGGGAGCGGGCCGGGTCGATGTGGACGTCCTCACGCGGCATCAGGTCGGCCGCCATGACCTCGAGGTTCATCACCAGGTCGTCCAGAATCAGCAACGCCTCCGGCTCCGTCAGATCGAAGTCGGTGCGGAGCGTGTCGAGGAGCTGGGACTGGATGTGCCGATAGCGTTGTGGCATAGCCTCTGGCGCGTCTCAGGGGGTTGCTCGTTGGCGTCCTGAGACAGTCAGTCACCGACCATAGCCTGCCGTTGCGGCCTTGCCAAGGCCGGTTCGGGCCAGGGTGCGGGCGCTTGCGCAGGGCTGCCTAAACGTCCGGTTCCGGCACCCCTTGAGGGCGCGTGGTTCGTGGGTTCGTGTTCCCGGGGGTCGGGCTGCGCGCGACCCCCCGGCTGCGATCCTGCGCCCCTTCAGGGCGGCCAGGTGAACGCTGACGCGATCGTCGATCAGCCCTGGCCCTCGCGGCCTTGCGGAGGCCGTCGGCGGCGCTATGGTGCGCGGTGAGAGGCCGCCGCGGCGGGGCAACCGTCTCCCGGCCGTCGGGGCAGGCAGATCCCGCCCGGCCTCCCCGAGGCCTGTCACACCGTGAGTATCGACGTCCACACGCATGCGTTTCATCCGAAGAT
>JAAZBY010000472.1 GCA_012513595.1 Chloroflexota bacterium | reverse complement strand
GGGCCCGCTCTGGGCCATACGCGCGTCCGCCTGGCGCTCCAGGGCCGCCACGGCCAAAGCCGGCAGGTGCAGGGTGCGGGTCCCGGCGGCAGTCTTGGGCGCCGTTACCCCCAATGGGCCCGCAGACTTGGAGACAGAGATCACGCCAGCGTGAAGGTCCACGTCCGGCCACTCCAGCGCCAGGGCCTCGCCGAGGCGTATCCCCGAGCAGGCCAAGAGCGTCCAGAGCGGGTATAGCCAGTGCTCGCGCGCCCCCTGAAGGAAACACGCCAGCTCCGTCGCCGTCCACACCTCGCGGCGCTCCGGGCGGTAGCGGGGCGGGTCCACGTGGGCACAGGGGTTGACACCTATCCACCCCCAACACACGGCCAGGTCTAGAGCCTGAGACAGGCACCTGTAGGCTAGTTGTGCGGTTCTAGGGATTCCGCGGCGTTGCCACTTGTCACACAGGCGCTGCACGCGCCCAGAAGAGACCTTCGCCAACGGCACAGATGCCAAAGTGGGGCGGATGTAGCGGTCACACGTGTAGCGATAGTCGGCTAGTGTTCGGGGTCTGACTGTGGGGACTTTGGCGTCAAGCCAGGCGTCTAGGAGATCGCCAAGTGTGCGCCTACCGGGGTCTGGTAGCTGGCCGGCCTGGAGCGCCATGCGCTTGAGCTCATCAAGGCGCTGGACGGCCTCGGCGCGGGTGCGGCCGTAGACTGTGCGCCGCCGCCCGTCTACCTGTAGTGCGGCCTGCCAGCGGCCGTCTGCGCGCTCCACAACAGTGCCCTCACCGGGGCTGCGTCGTTTGGCCATGGTTGGGCTCCTACTCGCTGGTGGAGCCCTGGCGACGTTGTAGCGATGCTGTCAGGTGCGCGCGGGGGGACTTTCATACTACCAGTAGTGGGGTCGAGCGGCAGCAACACAAGGGGTAGTGGGGCAGTGATTACCTACTGATTAAGAGTCAGTTGCTCTGCCATTGAGCTAGCGGCCCATGGTCGGCACGCTGCCGCGCCATACCGAAACTATTCTAGCCCGATCGCGGGCCGTGTCAAATCGGGAGCCTGGGTGGAGGAGGTTCCGTCGCACGCGGCCGCCCGCCCAGCGATGCCCACGCCTGCCGGCGCCGGGGCGAGATCTGCGGGATCTAGAGGATAGACAGGATAGACAGGATAGACAGGACAGACAGGATTTGCAGGATTGGAGTCCTGGTCCGTTCCGCTAACATCAGTATGTATCCAGGCTGGAGTATTTTGTCTTTTTGTTCGTCATGCACTTTTTCTCTGCGCACAGATGCACGGCCTGCAGAACGCGGGCGCGCCTGGCCCGCCCACTTGCGCGCTGCACCTCGTTCGGTATACTGCTGGCCCAAGGACGGCATATCTGTCGTCCGGGCTGCCTTTGAGCGCACCCCTTTGACTGCGGCATCGTGGCCGCGGCGGACGTCAGTGAGGAAACGATGACTGCCTGTTCCTCTCAACGCGAGTACCCTCCCCCTCGGCAGGCTGTGGCCCTGGCCCAGCGCTGCCGCCAGGGGGGCAGTCCGTCACTCTGCTCCTTCCGGCCACGACGGGGGCGCAGCTGCCCTGCTGCGGCCGCACCGGTGGCAGGCTTTTCTGGCGCTTCTCGCCTGGCGATACGCCGCATAGTGACCTACCATGGGCTGACGCGGCGCCGGCGCTAGCCCTCTGGCAGGAGGTTGCCGCACGACACCCACGGCCCGCGCGGCCGCAACCCAGCATACCCACATACGAGACGGGTGATATGACCATCTTCTCCAACTTGGCCCTGCTCTGGTACGCTATCGCTTCTGCCACGTTGATGGTTTGCACATGGGTCGTCCGCCGGGCGACCCGGCACTTCCAGCCGCCGGATATGCCCCGCACCCCGCTCTACCACTGGGTGGAGCCTCTCTTGGCCGCCCTCGTGCTGGCGGGAGGGGTGTGGATTTCAGGCCGAGCCGGCGCCCGGGTCGACGCGCGGCTGCGGCAGGAGTTGCTCTCCGAGGCGACCGCGGTGGCGCACGCCATCGACCCGCTGCAGGTCAAGGGGCTATCGTTCGCCGAGGAGGACACCGGCCGCCCCGCCTTTCGGCGCCTGTGCACCCAGATGGCCACCTACGCCAACGCCGCCGGGATCGACCGTCTCTACAGCCTGGCCCTGCGCGGCGGGGAGATCGTCGGCGGCCCGCGCGCCCTCGGTCCGCGCGAGTTGCAGATCTCCTCTCCGGGCGTGGTGCAACCGCGCGTCACCAGGGCCGATAGGGAGGTTTTTGCCACCGGCCAGGGCGTCGTCCTGGGCCCGGAGGAGAGCGACGGCGGCGCCACCCTGCGGGCGCGCGCCCCGGTGCTCGACCCGGTGACGGGAGAGGTGCTCTTGGTCGTCGCGGTGGACGCCGAGGCCGGCCCCTGGCGCCAAGCCGTGGCGGGCGCCCGGCGCGGCCCCCTGGGCGTCGTGCTGCTGCTGGTATCCGTCCTGTTGCTGGGGGATTCGCTCGTCATCGTACGAGAGCGCCTGCCGGTGCGCTCTCGCCGGCGGCTGCGCTACGTAGAGGCGGCCATGTGCGCCGTGCTGGGGGTGGGCATCTCCTGTGGGGCGGCCTGGGTCGTCTATCACGCCGAGTATGGCGGCTATCGCGATGCGCTCCATGACCTGGCCTCGGCCAGGTCTGCCGGCCTGCGCGGCGCCCTGAGCGATCTCCGCGCGCAGATGCAGAGCGTCGAGCACCTGTTCGCTGCCAGCGAGCAGGTCGGCGCGGCCGAGTTCGCCGGTTTCTGCTCCCCTTTGGTAGAAGCGGGCCCGGCGATCGGCTGGGGCTGGGTGCCGACGGTGCCGGCGGGAGGCGTGTCCGCGTACGGGCGAGACCATGCCCGGCCGGGCGGCGCGCCCGCCGTCTGGGAGCGGGATGACCACGGGGAGCCCGTCCCCGTGCAGGACCGGGCCGCCTATTACCCTGTGACCTACCTGGCGGCCAGCGATGATCTGCAGCACGTTCCGGGCCTGGACCTCGGCTCCGAGCCGGCCAGCCGCGGCCCGCTCTTGACGGCGCTGCGCACCGGCCTCGGCACCGCCAGCGAGGCCGCCCCGGTGTTTGTGTTGCCGGAGGAGCCGCACTCCGTGCTGGTCTTCCAACAGGCCTCCTCGGGCACGCAGAAGGGAGTTGTGGTGGCGGCCGTGCCCATGCAGGCGCTGCTGACGCGCGTCTTGCGCGAGGGCGCGGCCGCCGACACCGACCTGACCCTCCGTGCCTACGAGGTGGGCATGGGGGGCGCGCCGCGCCTGCTGGCGGCCTCCGACGGCGCGCCAGAGGCCGCCATGGCCTCCTTGCGGGACCTGGGCAACTCGGGGGTGGTGCTGCCGGCCTTTGCCTTCGGCAAGGCCTACGTTGTGACGGTAGATACCGGGCCAACCTGGGGCGCGGTGCCGCGCTGGGTGGGCACCTGGGCGACGGGCGCGGCCGGCCTGCTGGTGACGGCGGGGCTGACGGCCTTCCTGGCCATGATGGCCGGGCGGCGCGACGCGCTCGAACAGGACGTCGACCGGCGTGCCAGAGCGCTCCACCGCAACGAGGAGCGTTACCAGCTCATCTCCCAGATGATGACCGACTATGCCTACGCGGTCGGCGTGGCCCAGGACGGTACCGTCTCGCTGGAGTGGCTGGCTGGGGCGTTCGAGAGCACCACCGGGCGCGCGCCGCAGGACGTCAACCTTCTCGACGGCCTCGAGGCCCTCGTGCACGTGGATGATCGGCCCATTGCGGAGAACCGCACGACGCGGCTCGTGCGCGGCGAAGAGTGCGTGTGCACGCTGCGGGTCGTCCGGCAGGATGGGGAGATCCGCTGGATACACGACCATGCCCGGCCCGTCTGGGACGTGGAGCAGGGACGCGTTGTGCGGGTGGTCGGCGCCGCCACCGACATCACCGCCAACAGGGAGGCCGAGGAGGCCCTGGCCCAGGAGCGTATCCTCCTGCGCACGGTGATCGACCATCTGCCGGTGGCGGTGTTCGTCAAAGACCGTCACGCGCGCAAGATCCTGGTCAATGCCGCGGACCTGGCCTACGCGGGCGCGGAGAGCGAAGACGAGGTGCTGGGCAAGACCGACTTTGAGGTATACCCGCCCGACCTGGCACGCGTGTACTTTGCCAGCGACCAGGCCGTGCTCCAGACCGGGCAGGAAGTGCTGGAGCGCGAGGAACGCCTGGTGGATGCCGCGGGCCGCGAACAGTGGCGGGTGGCCTCCAAGGTGCCACTGCGCGACCGGGAGGGCCGCATCGTCGGCCTGGTGGGCCTGGCGCGTGACGTCACCGGGCGCAGGGCCGGCGAGGCGGCCCAGCGGCTGGCCTACGCGCAGGAGGAAGCCACCAACAGCATCTTGCGCCTGTCGCTAAACGATCGCCCCATCGCTGACATTCTGGACAAGGCCCTCGCGCACATCCTGGCAGTGCCCGAACTGGGGCTGATGCGCCGGGGAGCGATCTTTTTGCTGGGGGACGATCAGCGTTCGCTGGCGTTGGGCGCCTCCCGCGGCCTGCCGGAGGAGCTCAGGGCGCGTTGCGCCGAGGTGCCGGTGCAGGACTGCAACTGCTGGCAGTCGCCGGCGGGCCGGCACGTGCACTACTTCTCCGCGGGCACCCCGGCCAGCGACGCGGTGTGCTTCCGCTTGGCGCCGGACGCGCACTATTGCGTGCCCATCCAGGCCGATGAGCGCTTGATGGGCGTCCTCACGGTGTGCATTCCAGAGGCGCAGCCCCGTGACGGGAGGGTGGAAGGCGTCCTGGCGGCCATCGCCAACGCGTTGGGCAGCGTGATCGCCCGGCACCACGCCGAGGCCGAGACGTTGCGTTTGCTCAACGTGGCCGGCGAGACCCGCCGGGCCCTGCTGTCCGTTGTCGAGGAGCAGAGGGCCACGGCCATGTCGCTGCAGTCGCTCAGTGCGCGGCAGCAGGCGCTGCTGGCCGCCATTCCCGACATCGTTGTGGAGATCGACGAGGCCGGAATCATCACCTGGGTGAACGAGACCGGCATGCTGTTCTCAGAAGACTATCTCGTCGGCATGGGCGCCGAAGAGGCCCTCGGTGGCCTCCTGCCGGGCGCGACAGAGGCGCTGCACTCATTGCTCGCTGGCCGGGTCGATACCGTTTCCGACGAGGGCTGGCTCTTTCGGCGCGACGGCACCAAGCGCCTCATCCTGTGGACCGGGCGGGCCATGCGCGACGCCGAGGGCCGCGTTACGGGCGTGCTTGCCTCCGGCAGGGACAGGACCGACCGGAGGAGCCTGGAGGAGCAGCTCGTCCAGGCACAAAAGCTGGAGTCGATCGGCCGGCTGGCAGGGGGCGTGTCTCACGATTTTAACAACATGCTGCAGGCCATCCTGGGGTACACCGACCTGGCCCTGACGCTGGCCGGCTCACACCAGGGGCTGCACGACACGCTGATGGAGATCAAGGCGGCCGCCGAGCGCTCCGGAGACCTCACCCGGCAGCTACTGGCCTTCTCGCGGCGCCAGACGATCGCGCCGGAGATCCTGAACCTGAACCACACCGTTACCGGGATGCTGCGCATGCTCCGCCGGTTGATCGGCGAGAACATCGACATGGTCTGGCTGCCGGCCAGCGATCTCTGGTCGGTCAAGATCGACCCGGCCCAGGTCAGCCAGATCCTGGCCAACCTGGTGGTCAACGCGCGCGACGCGATCATCGACGTGGGCACCGTGACGATCGAGACCGCCAACGTGCATCTGAGCGAGGCATACTGCCAGGTACACGCCGGGTACATTCCCGGAGACTATGTGATGCTGGCCGTCAGCGACACCGGCGTGGGGATGGAGCCGGAGCTCCTGGCGCACGCCTTTGAGCCGTTCTTTACCACCAAGGAAGTGGGCAGGGGGACCGGGCTGGGGCTGGCCACCGTGTACGGCATTTCCAGGCAGAACAACGGCTTCATCAATGTGTACAGCGAGCCCGGGCAGGGCACCACCCTGAGGCTCTACCTGCCCCGCGTCCTGGAGGAGGGCCAGAGCAAGGCGCCGCCGGCGCCCGCCGAGGCGCCGCGCGCCTGCGGGGCTGAGACGGTGCTGCTCGTCGAGGATGAGCAGTCCATCCTGGCCCTGACGCAGCGCTTTCTCATCAGGAACGGGTACCTCGTCCTGGCGGCCAACGGCCCCTCGGAGGCGCTGCACCTGGCCCGGAACCACGACGGACCCATCGATCTCCTGATCACCGATATCGTCATGCCGGAGATGAATGGCAAGACGTTGCAGACCGAGGTGGCCGCCTTGCGGCCAGATATCCGCACGCTGTACATGTCGGGCTATACGGCCAACGCCATCGCCCATCACGGAGTGCTGGAGGCGGGTATCCACTTTATAGAGAAGCCCTTCTCGATGCAGCGGCTGCTCTCCATGATGCGGGAGATCCTTGACGCGGACGCCTGAACCCGCGCGGCGGGCGGCCCTGGGCCGCCCGCCGTGTGCCATCGCTCCCCGCCGGTTGCCCTTGCGCTACTAGGGCGCGCGCGCTCCGCCGAATCGTCCAGAAGGCCCTCAGGGCTTACTTGCCTGTCTCCGCGTAGGTGCTATACTGCCTTCTTGTGGGTCGCGTTCCTCTCGACCTCCAGCATACCCGCCCGGGCTGCCCAACCGGGCGACCCCCTCGTTGTGCCCAGTGTAACCATTCGAGCCGCTGCCGGACTGCCATCGCCCACGCCCACGCGCACGAGGAGATCATGACCAGCAACATCCCGCTTCGCCAGTACTGGGACCTGTTGGCCGAACACATCCGGCCGCAGAGACTACACTTTACGTACCTGACCGTTCTGCTCTTGGGCTCGATCGGCCTGCAGATCGTCAATCCGCAGATCATGCGCACGTTTATCGACGCGGCCACCTCGGGGGCCGGGAGCGCGGTGCTTGTTCACTCGGCCCTGCTGTTCATCGGGCTGGCGCTCGTCCAGCAGGTGGTGTCGGTGGGGGCGCGCTACTATGGCGAGGACGTGGCCTGGACGGCCACCAACGCGCTGCGCTCACAACTGGCCGCACACTGCCTGAACCTGGATATGTCGTTCCACGGCGACATGAGCCCCGGCAAGCTGATCGAGCGCATCGACGGGGACGTCTCGCAGCTATCGACCTTCTTTTCGCAGCTGATGATTCGCCTGATCGGCAACCTGTTGCTTCTGGTGGGCATCTTGGTGGCGCTCTACCGGGAGGACTGGCGCGTGGGCCTGGTGTTCACCGTGTATGCCGCGGTCACCCTGGTGGCCCTGAACGCCGTGCGCTCGCTGGCCATCCCCCACGAAAAGGCCCGCCGCGAGGCGGACTCGGTGCTGTTCGGCTTTCTCGAGGAGCGCCTGGCCGGCACCGAGGACATCCGCTCGTCGGGGGCGGTGGACTTTGTGCTGCGCGGCCTGTATGACCTGCACCACACCATCCTGGTGCACTGGCGCAAGACGTCGTTCATGTACCTGATCGTCGGCACCACCGGCAACACGCTGATGTTGCTGGCCACGGTGCTGGCGCTGGTGGGCGGCTTTGTGCTGTACCGCAGCGGGTCGATCACCATCGGCACCGTCTTTCTGCTGATGACCTACACGAACCTGCTGGGGCGCCCGATCCGCGAGCTGACGCAGCAGGCCGAGAGCCTGCAGAACGTCGGCGCCAGCAGCCAGCGCCTGGCGGAGCTGCGCGCCATCAAGACCAAGACGGTCGATGGCCCCGGCGCCGACATCGCCCCGGGTCCGCTGCCGCTCCGCTTTGAGCACGTCTCGTTCTCCTACGTCGAGGACGAGCCGGTGCTCGAGGACGTCCACTTTAGCCTGGAGCCGGGCCGGGTGCTGGGCCTCCTGGGGCGTACCGGCAGTGGCAAGACGACCCTGGCGCGGCTGATCTTCCGGCTGTACGACGTCTCCGCCGGGGAGATCGCCCTGGGCGGCGTAGACGTGCGGCAGCCGACGCTGCGCCAGCTGCGCGAGCGCGTGGCCCTGGTGACCCAGGACGTACAGCTGTTCCAGGCCACCGTGCGAGACAACCTGACCTTCTTTGACCGCTCGATCCCCGACGCGCGCATCATGGAGGTGATCGAGACGCTGGGGCTCTCCGAGTGGTTCGCCTCCCTGGCCAACGGGCTGGACACCGAGCTGGAGAGCTCGGGGCGGGGGCTTTCGGCGGGGGAGGGGCAGCTCTTGGCCTTCACCCGCGTCTTCCTGCGTGACCCCGGGCTGGTCATCCTAGACGAGGCATCGTCGCGCCTGGACCCGGCCACCGAGCAGTTGATCGAGATGGCGGTGGACCGGCTGCTCGAGGGGCGCACGGCCATCAACATCGCTCACCGGCTGGGCACCGTGCACCGCGCCGATGAGATCATGATCCTCGAGCGGGGGCGGACGGTGGAGCACGGGCAGCGGGCGGCCCTGGCCGCGGACGAGTCTTCGCGCTTTTACGAGCTGCTACAGACCGGCCTCCAGGAGGTGCTGGCATGACCACGAGCGCCGATCGCGCGCGCCGGCGGGCGGAGGATTTCGCCCGCGAGGACGTCAACGCGCTGCCGGCCTGGAAGGTCATCTTCCAGATGGTGCGCTACCGCAAGAAGCTCTGGCTGGTGAACCTGGCCGCCATGCTGTTTCTGAACGTGTTCTGGCAGGCGCCGGGCTTTGCACTGCGCTACTTCTTTGACTTGCTTTCGGGCGAGGCCCCCGCCGGGGTGACCATCTGGACGCTGGTCGCGGCGCTGGTGGCCTTTCATGTGGGGCGGACGTTCGGCTTTTACGGCCTGATCAAGACCAACGTGCCCTTTTTCGTGCACACCATGGCCCTCTTGCGCAAGAACCTGCTGCGGCACGTCTTGCGGCGGCCCGGCGCGGCGGCCCTGCCCGACTCACCCGGGGAGGCGATCAGCCGCTTCCGCGGGGACGTGTTCGAGATCTCGCTGTTTGCGCTGTGGCTGAACGACATCCTGGGCCTGGTGCTCTTTGGCCTGATCGCCGTGGCGGTGATGTTCCACATCAACTCGTCGATCGCGCTCCTGTCATTGGCGCCCTTTGCGGTGGTCGGGGTGATTGCCTTTGCCGCCACGAACAAGATCGAGATGTACCGGCGGGCCTCGCGCAAGGCGACCGGCCGGGTGACGGGCTTTATCGGCGAGTTCTTTGGCGCGGTGCAGGCCGTCAAGGTGGCCACCGCGGAGGACAACGTCATCGGCTACTTTGACGAGCTGAACGCCGAGCGGCGCGTGGTGGCCATCAAAGACCGCGTCTTT
>JAAZBY010000471.1 GCA_012513595.1 Chloroflexota bacterium | reverse complement strand
ATGCCATTGGTAACGAGAAATGCAGGGAATCCTGCAAGGAGGAGAAGGTGAACACTCCTAATAGGGGCATGAACGATCACATCGGCCAGCTGCTGGCCCAGGCGCGGCGAGACGTCGAGGAGGCCTATGCGGCGGCGGAGGCGGCCTGGGGCTCCATGGAGCTGGGCAAGGCCAGGCCCCAGGCGCTGCAACTGGAGGATCGCATCGCGGTGGGGAAGGCGCTGCTCCAGGAGCCCGACCATGACCCCATCGTGCCCAAGGCGTTGCGGACGCTCCGGGCGGCGCTGCGGCGGGCCAAGGCAGACCCGGCGGATCGGCGGCGCTGCAGGGTCTATCAGGAGGCCTACGAGCGTTTTCTAGTCGCCGAGGAGACCTACCTCGGCCGGGTGCGTGAGGCCCGGGATATCTATGGCCTGAGCGAGGAGGACATCGCCGAGGCCCTTCAGGAGACCGCCGCGTGACCGCGCGACCTCCCTCGGAGGCCCAGCGCGCCGCCCGGCGGGCGTTCATGGAGAAATGGGCGCCCCAGACCGACCTCGCCGGGTTGGGGGCGACCTACGTTGAGCCGGAGTGCGTGGGCCGCCAGCTCTACCACAAGCGGCTGGGGATCGTGTTGGACTATCAGTGGTCGGCGGTGAGCAAAGTCGACGGGGAGCTGGTGCGCGGGGGGCGGGTGGCCCGCACGGCGCCGGGCGTGGGGCTGGCGGTGGGGTGCGAGTGGGGGACGTGGGCGGAGCGGCTGCGGATCGTGGTAGGCGCAGGGGAGGCGAAACGGTGAGCCCGATGCAACGGGAGCTCTATCCGGCGGATTGGGAAGAGATTGCGACGGCGATCAAAGAGGCCGCCGGGTGGCGCTGTCAGACCTGCGGGAAACAGTGCCGGCGCCCTGGCGAGCCCTTTGACACCCATCGGCGCACGCTGACGGTGGCCCACCGCAATCATACGCCTGGCGACTGCCGGCCCGAGAACCTGATCGCCGAGTGCGCCCCCTGTCACCTGATACGCGACGCGGCCCACCACGCCGAGACGGCCGCCCGCACGCGATGTTTGGCCCAAGAGGCTGCCGGGCAGCTACGCATCATCATACCCAAGGAGACGACCAATGACTGACAAAACATGGAAGCAGGCCGAGCGCGAGGTGGCGGCCAGGATCGGCGGCGTGCGGACGGCCAACCACGCGCTGGGCCTTCGCACGCCGGACTGCGAGAGCGACTGGCTCTCAGTCGAGGTCAAGCACCGCAAGGCGCTGCCCGGCTGGCTCCTGGACGCCCTCGACCAGGCGGAGACTAACGCCTCGGCAGGGACGCTGGCCGTCGCCGTCTTGCACCAGGCCGGCCAGCGCTACGACGATGCGTTGGTGGTGCTCAGGCTGAGCGACTTTGTGGACTGGTTC
The DNA here is from genome assembly GCA_012513595.1 of Chloroflexota bacterium. The sequence goes on along the minus strand of JAAZBY010000471.1, from coordinate 409 downwards.
GGCGAGTCTCAGTAGCTACGTTATTGTTTAGTGTCTGGGTTTGGTAGGGTGAGCACGTGGCTATTCGTGACAGAATGTGACATGAATGGGGAGGACCGATGACGGTGTCTTTGTGGGCGTTGGTGGTGACGGCGGTGGCCGCCGGGGTGGTCGGCGGGTTGATCAGCGTCGTGGGGCTGGCGGTGTACGGCAGTTGCTATGTATCGGGGGGCATCAGCCAGGAGGAGGAGGGGCGAGAGGCGGTGTACCAGGAGGCCCAGGAGCGGTATCGGGAGTATCTGCGGCGCCTGGAGCAGGGGGAATGCCGATGAGCGAAACACTGCTGTTCGTGGCCGGCGTCGCGACCGGACTGTATCTCGCCTTTCTGGTGCGACTAGTGTGGGTGACGCACACCGAATGCGCCCGGGCT
>JAAZBY010000470.1 GCA_012513595.1 Chloroflexota bacterium | reverse complement strand
GGGGCAGGGGCTGGGCGTCGCGCCCGTCGATCTGCAGGAGAGCCTGGAGGCCGGAGCGGTTGCGGGCCACGACGTAGAGGGCCGCCTGCGGGGGCTCCGGGCACTCCCCGCTGCCGACGCCAGCGCGAAACAGGTTGATCGGCCATCCCGCCAGGCCGTCGCTCACGACGACCTGTAGCGGCACGGCGTTTCCCTCTTCGTCGGAGGCTTGCCAATCGAGGGTGCACGTGCCAGCGCCCGTCGCGTGCGGTGGGCGCACACTGCAGGGCTGGATCTCCCACAGCCAGTCCGGGTCGGCGTGGTACCGGACGCGCACCACACGGGCAGTGTGGTTCTCAAAGATCACGGTACAGGCCGGATCACACCCTGCCGCGGCGCAGGCGATGGCGGCCGCGAGCGCGCAGCCCAGCGCGGCAGCCCAATGCCGGGCGGGCGTTCTACGGGAGGTTCCACACACTGGGCAGGAGCCAGCCCCGATCTCGCTCGTAGACCTTGCGCACTTGCTGGGCCTGCGTCTCATAGGCATTCTCTCCGTCGTACTTGAGCGCTGGCCCTAGGTGCGCAGCGTCGGGCGCTGGGCGGCCGGGCGCTCCCAAACTATCGCCGTCTCCTCGTCGTAGGCCCCCACGAGGAGCATCTCGGCTCTCTGCGCGAGAAGGGAGAAAGAGGATTCGGCGACGTCCTCTCCTGACCCAACTTTCGCATGGCCCTCGGGCAGCGACGTGAGGGCGGCCACGAAGGGGTAAGCCCTGCCGTGGCACAGCACCCGCTCTGCGAGCGCCAGGTCCGGCCGCGTCCAGGGCAGGTAGACATATACCTGCCGCTGGTAGGTGAAGAAAGGGACCTTAAGCGCCGCAACTGGGGGGTCTCCTGGCCGCATGAACGTCGGCTCCACGACGTAGCGTCCTTGGCCGCCCTGCAGGTACCGCACGATGAAGGAACCCATCCAGGGCTCGTGTTGGCCAGGGGCGATCACGGCGCCGCTCTCCAGCCTGTCGATGAGGTATGCGGGGGGCGTCCCGGGAGGGAGCCAGGCCGTTACGGTGCCCGCTTCCAGTGGCAGGTTGAGGAGCAGCGGCCCCAGAGCGTCATCACCAATACCGATCCACGAGCGGATGTACGGGATGGCAGCCTGGCCGAGTGTAAAGCGTTTCAGCACCTACTGTCGCTCCTTCGGCTCCAATGTGCCGTCTACGTACAGGCGGTATGCGCCCCTCGTTGGGTGAACATAGTCCCAGTGTGGAGCATGCCAGCGTGAATGCAGGTCCGGATGCAGCGATTCGTCGGTCTGAGGATTATAGTACGAGCCCTTCCCGCTTCGGGGATCGAGCGACCCCCGCCACTCCCACTCGCCGGAGCGGATCATGTCGGGATTGTCGCCATAGTACACCGTCGGGGAGTCAAGGGGGAGCTGTACCGCTCTGACCACCGCCTGCACCATGCCCAGGAGCACGACCGGGTCGGCCAAGGCGCGCAACACCCGTGCGCTGCCCGCGGCCGGTGCCTGGGACGGCTCCGTTTCTCCTGCCTCGATCTCGGCGATGGCATTGGCCGCCGAGCGCGCGACCGTTGCGCCAAAGGCGCCGCTGGGCAGGTCCGGCAGGGGCGTCTGCCCGCCGGAAAGCTGGTGGTTGGCGAAGGCCTTCTCGTACTCGTTGCGGAAGCGTGCTCCGCCCTGCACCACCCGTAGGCTGCCATCGCCGGCGCGGCGCACCCCAAAGTCACCGAACGGGCCCAGCGCATCCTCGACGTGGATGTAGTGCCCCGACGGGTCGGTGAAGCGGAGCGGGTTGCCCAGCACATAGGAGTAGCGGTTGAGCGACTGTGGGTTCTGGTAAGAGGGCACCAGCGGGTCGGGCTGGAGGAAGCGCCCGGTAGTAGGGTCGTACCAGCGGGCGCGATAGTGGTAGATGCCGCCGAGGGACAGCGGACGTCCCCGTCCGCCGGCCTCCCACTGGCCGGTGTAGCGGTAGGCAGTGGCGACGGTGCCGCTGCC
>JAAZBY010000050.1 GCA_012513595.1 Chloroflexota bacterium | reverse complement strand
GTTCCTATTCGTAACCGCGCCCTCGTATATATCCGCAAGTCAGTTGTCCGCAACGCGACGGACGCCGTTTCCCCCGAGCGCCAGCGCCAGGCCTGCCTCGCTGAGGCGGAACGCCACGGCTGGATCGTCGAGCAGGCCGACGTCTACGCCGACGCCGAGGGCCACCAGTCCGGCCGCAACGACGGCCGCCCCGACTGGCAACGTCTGCGCCGGCGCGTTCGCCACGACGAGTCCGTCGCCGCGGTGATCGTCGAGTCGCTCAGCCGCGCGTCTCGCTCGGTGCGCGCCTTTTTCGAGTTCGTCGAGGAGCTCCGGGCACGAGGCGTCGGTTTGGTCAGCCTCAAGGAGCGCTTTGACACCTCGAACGCCATGGGGCAGGCAATGCTGGGCTTTATCGCCGTCGTGAACCAACTCGAGAGTGATCTCGCGTCGGAGCGCATGTCGATGAACATCCGATTCAAGCGCCGGGCCGGCCGCCACTGGGGGAGAACGCCGTTCGGCTGCCAGCGCGAGGCGGTCACCGGCGCGCTCCTCCCCAGCGAGGAAACCTACACCCTCGACGGCGAGAGCCGTCGCTACCACGACGCTCTGCGGCGGGCCTACGAGCTGTACACCGAGGACAACCTCGGCTACAAGCGCTTGGCCGTGGCGCTCAACGCTGAGGGCTGGCGATTTCGCGGCCGCGACGGAGCCCCCCGCCGGTGGGATGCCAACAACACGCGCAGCGTCCTAATGCTCTACCGTCTCTACGCTGGCTGGCTCCCGGTGGAGGGCCACAACAAGGACGTCGCCCTGCATCCCGAGCGCGTCGAGTGGGTCGAGGCGAACTACGAGCCCGTCCTGCCGCCGGCGCTCTGCCAGCGGGTAGGGGCAACCCTCTCCAAGCGCACCGTCGTCTGGCGCCCGGCAAGTGAGGGGAAGGCGCGCCGCTACGTGTACGATTACACACTCACCGGCCTACTCCACTGCGCGTCGTGCGGTGACCGCCTGAAGGGCTATACCGCCCGAGGCCGCCGGCGCTACCGCCACTTCCTGCGCGGCAGTTGCCCGGAGACCTGGTCCGACGCCGAGACCCTCGAGGGGGACGCTCTGGCGCTCCTGGACGCCATGGTGCTGCCCGAGGAGATCGTCGATGAGCTGGGGGATCTCCTCCTGGATACCTTTGGCGCCGTGATGGACGAGGGCGTCCAGGAAGAGTGGGATCGGGTGACCAGGAGCATCCAGCGCCTCGAGGGGGAGATCGACCGCCTGGTGGACCTGGCCCTTGCGGGAGACCTGGACGTCGGCGCCCAGGCACGGGCACTTCGTACCCGGAACGCGGAGATAGAGGCGCTCCGGACGCGCCAGGGGGAGCTCGAGCGCCAGGCGGCGGGGGAGCGGCGGGATATCGAGCATGTGCTCAGCCAGCTGCGGGCCATCCAGAGCCTGGCCCGCTCCGCCGCCCCGGACCGGCAGAAAAACCTCTTGCGCACCGTGTTCGAGCGGCTCGAGGCCTCCGGCGGCCACATAACGCGCTGGACGCCCCGCGCGTGGTGCAAGCAGTTTTTCTGACGCTCGCCGGAGTGCCCGAAAGGGCTGCCATGCGCCCCCGAGACCAGCCAGGGGCACTAAATCGGCTCATAACGACACTGGGGCCGGCGCTCAAAAAGATGCGGCTCGGGGAGTGATCTCCGGGCCGCATCGCGCGTCATTCCCTCTTCTTCCCCCACGAGTACAGACCCGCCGCCGAGGCCGCCGCGACGACCCCCAGCACCAGCGGCGTCGCCCACTGCGCAAACGTAGGGTAAAGGTCCATGAGCAGCGCCGCGTAGGCCAGCACGACGCCGACCCCGATGGTGGCGGCAATGGCGGCCTGATCCCGCAACCCCGGCCAAAGCCGTTTGGCGAGCTCCATGACCAACACAACCAACACAACAATCCCAAACCCCGCAATGGTGATCTCTGCCACGGTTACTCCCCTTCCCCACACTTCGCTGCCTGCAGTTCGGCCAAGCGCGCCTCGAGCTCCTGGATCCGCGTGAGCAGTGTCGTGCGCTCCACACGCCACGCGTCGCGTTCGTCCCGCATCGTGGTCTCCACCTCAGTCAGGCGCTCTCGCAACCGCTTGAGCTCCGCCTGGAGGTCCTTGACGAGTGCCGCGTAGCCGGCCACCGCGTCGGCCCGGGCCTTGATCCCGTGGCCGATCAGGGCGCCGGCAAGGGTGATGGCCGCCGGAATCCCCACGATTAGGGCCTGCTCCATATCCTCTCCTATCCCTATAGCACGCTGGACACTGCCCCATACAACCGCCCCTCTCCCGCCGCCGTGCACGCCCCCGTCCCCGCCCAGCGATAGTGCCACTCGCCAGAGGCGCTGATCTCGAGGTCCAGGTGGTACGCGCCGACGCCGTCCTTCACCACCTCCGCATCCTCGCCATAGGTGTAGACCGTCACGGTGCCGCTCGGCGCCTTCACTGTGCACGTGATCGTCGTGGGGTCTGTCGCCACGCCCTCGGCGTCAGTGAACACCACGCTGAGCCGCACCAGATCGCCGCGGTCGTAGGAGCTCGCCATTATTCGTCCCTCACTGTTACCCCGTAGCGCGCCGCGTCCTGCACCGCCGCCCCGTAACGTGCCGCATCGCTCACCGTCGCCCCGTAGCTGGCCGCGTCGTGCACCGTTACGTGCCCACGCGCGGTTGGCAGGATCATCCTCAGCACCGGTGCGTCGAATACCGGCACGCCCCCTAGGAGCCCGCCCGTCCCGAGCCCCTGGTGTTGGCCCAGCGCCGGCGCGTCAAGTACCGGCAGCCCCGCCGCGAGTCCCACCATCCCGAGCACATGCACTTGGCCAATCGTTGGCGCATCGAGCACCGGCGCGGGCAGCGCCAGGCCCCCCGTCTCCAGGTTCCAGATGTGCGCCAGGATGGGGTTGTCGAGCATCGGCGTCTCGGCGACGGCTCCCGCAGTCCCAAGCGCGTGCACCTGCTCGAGAGTCGGGGCGTCCAGCACCGGTACACCAGTCGTGAGGCCACTGACGCCCAGGATGTGCACGCCCTCGGTGCCGAGCGTCGGCTTGTCCAGGGCCGGCGCGCCTGTCACGAGCCCTTCGGCCGTCAGCGCGTGGGCCTGCCCAAGAGCCGGCGCCTCGAGCGCGGGATCGCCCGCCGAGAGCCCTGTTGTGGTGAGGCTGTGCACCTGCTCGAGCGCCGGTGTCTCGACTATGGCCGCGCTTGCCACTAACCCACTCGTGCCCAGAACGTGGGCCTGCTCGAGCGTCGGACTGTCCAGAGCCGGCGCGCCAGTCGCCCAT
>JAAZBY010000469.1 GCA_012513595.1 Chloroflexota bacterium | reverse complement strand
GTCATACCACAGGATGTCGATCTTGCCATAGTTGCTGCACAGCTCGCGGACGCAGCCCTGGGTAAAGTCGAGGAAGCGGCGCCGGGCGGCGTCGTCCGTCGCGCAGCGGGCGCCGTCGGGATGGTGCCAGTCCATCAGCGAGTAGTAAAAGCCGATCTTGAGGCCGAACTCGCGACAGGCCTCCACGAACTCGCGCACCAGGTCGCGCCCGGGGCCGCGCCGCACGGCGTTATAGTCGGTCTGCGCCGTGTCCCACAGGCAAAAGCCCTCGTGGTGCTTGGTGGTCAACACCACGTACTTTATGCCGGCCTGGGCGGCCAGGCGGGCCCACTCGCGGGCAGGGCGTTCCCTCGGCTTCCACGAATCGGCCAGCCGCTCGTATTCGGCCAGGGGGATCCGCTCACGGTTCATGACCCATTCCTGGCGGGCCAGCTGCGAGTACAGCCCCCAGTGCACGAACATGCCAAAGCGGGCCTCGTGCCACCAGCGCATGCGCTCGGCGCGGGTGGCGGCAGCGTCGCGGAAATAGGTCTCAGCGTTCATGGTTTCCTCCCTGTACAGCGGCACGCTCCCACGTTACGCGTGTTCTTCCTCCAGCATCGCGAGCTGGGCCCGCTCGAAGGCGTGGGCACGACGGTTCTCCAGGGCGGGGTCGCACACGCAGCGCAGCTCCAGGGCCAGCTGCTCCATCACATCGGGCCGGGCGGCGGCCAGGTTCTCGAGCTCCTCAGGATCCTCACCCAGGTGGAACAGGAGCGGCGGCGCCTCCATGGGCCAGATAAGCTTCCAATCTCCGCGGCGGATCATATAGGCCCCCGAGCGGGTGCCGTGGCCGTGATACTCGGCGAACACGACGCGCTGTGGGTCGCTCACCGGGATCTCGCTCAGCGGCCGGCCGCGCCAGGCCTCCGGCCGGCGCGCCCCGCTGGCGGCAAAGAGGCTGGCCTGCGCGTCGAGCAGCGACACCGGCGTGGCCACCCGGCGGCCCGCCGCGAACGAGGGCCCCGCCGCGATCAGCGGCACCCGCACCGAATCCTCATAGAGCGAGCACTTCCACCACATGCCGAACTTGCCCAGCATCTCGCCGTGGTCGGAGGTGTAGATGACGTCGGTGCTCTCCGCCAGCCCGGCCTCGGCCAGGGCCGCGACGAGGCGGCCCAGCTGCTCGTCTACCCAGGTGACGCAGCCCAGGTAGCCGCGGCGCAGGCCGCGGACCTGCTCCTCGCGGAACCCCTCGGTGCCAAAGTGCCGGCGCAGGTCCTGGGCGTAGGGATGCTGGGCGGAGGCGCACTCGGCCCCCGGGGCCGGCAGGTCGCCCCCCTCCGGGTAGAGGTCCCATAGCTCCTGGGTAACATAGTGGGGAAAGTGCGGCGCGTGGATGTTCACGCTGAGCACCCAGGGCCGGCCGAGCCCGGGCGCCACCTCACGGAGCCAGCGCAGCGCCTCGGCGAGGTGCACCCGATCCGCGCGGAAGGGCTGCGGGTGCGGGCCGTAGCGGTCGGCGCGGGCGGGGCCGTCGGCGCGGATGGCCAGCGGCGTGCGGCGGATGTTCGCGTCGCTATGGGCGCGAAAGGCCGTCGGGGTGAGCATCTCTGAAAAGCCCAGCGTCTCCTCCGGCGCATAGACGTGCGCCTTGCCCACGTGGACGGCGTGCACCCCCTGCGCATCCAAGACGCGCCCGTAGGTGGGCCGGTCGTAGCCGAGGTTGGCCGTGCAGTTGTTGTACACCTGGATCTCGTGCACGTACCGGCCCGACATGAACGACGAGCGGCTGGGCATGCACAGCGGTGAGTTGCAGTAAGCGTTCTCGAAAAGCGTCCCGCGCTCGGCCAGGGCCGCCAGGTGCGGCGTCCGCACCGTCGGGTGCCCGTAGGGGGAGGCGTAGCGCGGGTTGTGCTCGTCAGCCATCAGGAGCAGGACGTTCGTCACGATCGGGTGTCCTCCGGGGGGCAGGGGGCTCAGCCCAGCGAGACGCCGACCTGGGCCGCGACGGCGCGCACGTGGTCCGCGGCCAGGGCGTACTCTTGCTCGTTGGGCAGATGCTCGAG
>JAAZBY010000468.1 GCA_012513595.1 Chloroflexota bacterium | reverse complement strand
CGGAGACGCCGTAGCCCAACAGGGCCAGGAGCAGGGCGGGCAGCGCCAGGATCATGCCCAGGGTGCGCGGGTCGCGCCAGATGTGGTAGATCTCTTTGCGCATGATCGTCCACAGACGGCTCATGCCAGCCTCCTGTCGTTGGGGTTGACGGGCCCGGCGGCCTGCCGCTCGTGCACCATGGCGATGAAAACGTCCTCGAGAGAGGGTTGGATGACCTCACAGGAGGAGACGGCGTGCCCGGCGGCGGCCAGCGCCTCGCGCGCCCGGGGGAGGTCGGCCGCGTCCCCAAGGGTCAGGTGCACCAGCGCACCGTGCACCGAGGCGTTGCGCGCCCACGGCAGGCCGGCCAGCAGGTCGGCCGCCTGGGCGGGGCGTTCACAGTCGATCTGTACCAGCACGCCCGGCAGGCGCTCCTTGAGCGCTTCGGGGCTGGCCAGCGCCACGAGTTCCCCCTCGTACATCATGCCGATGGTGTTGCAATAATCGGCCTCGTCCATGTAGTGGGTGGTGGCCAGGACGCTGACTCCCTCCCCCGCAAGGCGGTAGATGAGGTCCCAGAACTCCCGCCGCGCCACCGGGTCGACGCCGGCGGTGGCCTCGTCCAGGAAGAGCATGGCCGGCCGGTGCACGATGGCGCAGGCCAGCGCCAGCCGCTGCCGCCAGGCGCCGGAGAGGTGGCGGGTCAGCAGGCGCCCTTGCCCCTCGAGGTCGGCCATGCGCAGGAGCTCCGCCACGCGCTGGCGCCGCTCACGCCGCGGCACGCCATAGATGGCCGCGTAAAAGGCGATGTTCTCGGCGGGGGTCAGGTCGTCGTACAGGGAGAACTTTTGCGACATGTAGCCGATGCGGCGCTTGACCTCGTTGGGGTGGCGGGCCACGTCGTACCCCAGGACGTGCGCTGACCCGGCCGTGGGCAGCAGGATGCCGCACAGGATGCGGATGGTCGTCGTCTTGCCGGCCCCATTGGGGCCCAGCAGGCCGAACACCTCCCCCTGGGGGATGGAGAAGCTCACCTCGCGGACGGCGGAAAAGTTACCGAACTGCCGCGTCAACCGGTCGACGACGACGGCGTTCACGCCGCCCCCCGCTGGGTGTTCACCAGGTGCACAAAGACGTCCTCCATGGTCTGGCGGGCGCGGCGCAGAACGAGGACCTCGGCGCCCGCGGCGTGCAGGCGCTCGTCGAGGGCCTCGAGGGCGCCGGGCAGGGCCCCGTTGCCCGGCACGCTGAGGCGCAGGGTGTCTCCGACGGGGCGCCAGTCGAGGATGCCGGGCGCCTCCTCGGCCACGCGGCGCATCGTCTTGCGCGGGGTGGCCTTGACCTCCAGCACCTCGAAGGGCATGCGCGCCTTGAGCGTCTCGGGCGTGCCGGCGGCCAACATGCGCCCGCCGTAGAGGATGCCCACCTCATGGCAGCGGTCGGCCTCGTCCATGTAGGGGGTGGAGACGACCACGGTCACCCCGCCGCCGACGACCTCGGCCAGGATGGCCCACAGCTCCCGGCGTGAGACGGGGTCGACGCCGGTGGAGGGCTCGTCGAGGATGAGCACCTCGGGCTCATGGATGAGGGCGCAGGCCAGGGCGAGCTTTTTCATCATCCCGCCGGAGAGGGTATGCGCCCGGCGCCCGCGGAACTCGGCCAGCCGGGTAAAGGCCAGCATCTCGGCGATGCGCTGCGGCTTGCGCGCCGCGGGGAGCTGCTGGATGTCGGCAAAGAAGCCGAGGTTCTCGGCCACGGTGAGGTCGGGGTAGAGGCTAAAGTTCTGCGGCATGTAGCCGATGTGGGCGCGCACCGCGTCGGGCTGGGTGCGCGTGTCGTAGCCCAGCACCGCGACCTGCCCGTCGCTGGGCAGCATCACCGAAGAGAGCATGCGCAGGGTGGTCGTCTTGCCGGCGCCGTCGGGCCCCACCAGGCCAAAGAGGATGCCGCGGCGGACGCGCAGGCTCAGGCCGTCCACGGCGGCCGTGCCCGACCGGCCGGAGTAGCGCTTGGCCAGGCCGTCGGCGCGGATGGCTGGTTCGTTGGTCGTCACGGTCGGGCTCCTCTCGTTGCGAGGGGCTGGCGGGGGCCGGGCGCCGCTCTGCGGAGGGGCAAGAGCGCGCAGGGACCCGGCCCCCTCAGCCCCACCCCACTATAGGGGAGGGCGGCGCCGGGCAACAGATGCCACCCGCCACCTCCCGGGGTGACGCACGCCATCCCCGCCATGACGCGCGTCACCATTCCGGCCCGGGCCCGCCCGCGGCGGGCTCTGGCATGGTATAATGAGAACCATGAACCGTCCTCTGGAACCGGGGCTGTTGCGGGTTTTCCGCTATTTTTCCCGCGTGGCCATGGGGTACTTTTTTATCCTGTGGGTATACGCGCTGGTCTCGGCTGGCTGGGCCTCGTCGATGCAGGTGCAGGCCTGGGGCAACCTGGCCGTCTACGTGGCGTTGGCCGGCTACCTCACCTGGCCGGGGCTCGAACGGCGCCTGAAGCGCTGGTACCTGCCGATCGGTCTGGTCATCGCCACGATTTTCCCCGTGCTCAGCATGCTGACCTACCTGCTGGACCCCGGCAGCGGCGACGTCAGCGTGATCATCTCGCGCTCCTGGCTGCTCTTGCCGATCCTGCTGGTGCCGCTGGTGCTGATCGCCTGGCAGTACAGCCTGGGCGCCATGATCGCCTTTACGGTGTTCGCCAACGGGCTGGAGCTGGTCATCCTGCTGGTGGTGGTCGACGCCATCAACCTGACCACGCTGCCGCTCCTGGGCGTGCCGGCCATCCGCGCCTTTGCCTTTGGCGTCGTGGGGTACATCATCCGCAACCTGATCGAGACGCAGCGCCTGCAGCAGGCCAAGCTGATCGAGGCCAACGTGCGCCTGGGGCAGTACGCCAACACCCTGGAGGACCTGGCCGTCAGCCGTGAGCGCAACCGTCTGGCCTCCGAACTGCACGACACCCTGGCCCACACCCTCAGCGGCCTGGCCGTCAACCTGGAGGCGATCAAGACCGTGCTCGGGCCGCAGGACGCCGCCGCCCAGGAGATGCTGGATCACTCGCTACACACCACCCGCGTGGGGCTGGATGAGACGCGCCGCGCCTTGAAGGCGCTGCGGGACGGCCCGCTGGAGGAGTTCGGGCTGCGGCTGGCCCTGGAGGCGCTGGCGCAGTCCGCCGCGGAGCGCGCGGCCATCCCGGTGGCGTTCAGCTGCCCGGCGGACCTGCCGCGGCTGCCGCAGACCGTCGAGCAGAGCCTTTACCGCATCACCCAGGAGGCGCTGGAGAACGTCGTGCGGCACGCCAACGCCACGCACGCCTCGGTACAGGTGGCCACGCCGCCGGGCGGGGTCATCCTGACGGTGCACGACGACGGCCTGGGGCTGGACCCGGCCCGGGCCGCCAGCGCCGAGGCGTTCGGGCTGCGCGGCCTGCGCGAGCGGGCCGTCGCGGCCGGCGGGACGCTGATGGTAAAGGGGGAGCCGGGCGCCGGCACGACGATCCGCTTTACCTGGGAGGGGCACGATGATTAGGGTGCTCATCTGCGACGACCAGGAGATCGTCCGCGAGGGGTTGCAGCGCATCCTGGCGTCGGACCCGGACATCGACGTGGTGGGCACCGCGGCGGACGGCGCCGAGGCGCTGGACCTGGTGGGCCGCACCGCGCCCGACCTGGTGCTGATGGACCTCAAGATGCCGGTGATGAACGGCATCGTGGCCACGCGCAAGATTCGGGAGCAGTACCCGCAGGTGCCCGTCCTGGTGCTGACGACCTATGACGACGATGAGTGGCTGTTTGACGCGGTGCGCAGCGGCGCGGCGGGCTACTTGCTGAAGGATCGCCCGCGCGCCGAGCTGCTGCGGGCCATCAAGGGCACGGTGGGGGGCGAGTCGTTCGTTGACCCGGCGGTGGCGGGGAAGCTACTGCGCAGCGTGTCGCAGAGCGCGCCGGCCAGCCCGGGCGGGGTCGAGATCGCGCTGACGGACCGCGAGCGGGAGGTGTTGGCGCTCCTGGCGCAGGGGCTGACCAATGCGGACATTGCCGCGCGGCTGTACCTCTCGGAGGGGACGGTGCGCAACTATACCAGCGCGCTGTTTGGCAAGCTGGGCGTGTCGGACAGGACCCAGGCGGTGGTGGTGGCGCTGCGCTACGGCCTGGTCGACCTGGGGGGATGAAGGGGAAGAGAAGAGGACGGGATTGACAGGATTCACAGCATTGGAAGAGG
>JAAZBY010000467.1 GCA_012513595.1 Chloroflexota bacterium | reverse complement strand
CCTGTAAATCCTGTCCTTCTTCTCTTCTCTTCCCACGGCCCGCGGCAACCATCCCGCAGGCGCGCCCGTCGGGCCCCTACCTAAGGTTGCCAAGACGGGATACACAGGATTGACAGGATGAACAGGATTAACAGGATTGACAGGATTAACAGTATTGAGAATCTAGTTGAGCCTGCCTATTGCGGGTACCTATCTTCTGCCGCAGTCTTGAAATCCTGTCAATCCTGTAAATCCTGTCTTTCTTCTCTTCTCTTCTCTTCTCTTCCCACGGCCCGCGGCAACCATCCCGCAGGCGCGCCCGGGCAGGCTTAGCCGGTGGTGCGATCAAAGAAGCGCATGCGGCGGCCGCGCTCGGGCGGCGCCCCGTTGCCCGCGCCGGCCTCGGCAGCCAGTGAGCCATCGGCGGCCGGGGCCGCGTCCGCCCCCGGCGGGCCCGCCGGGGCCGCCGCCGGGGCGGGGGACCACTCCACGGGGCCCGCGTAGGGCGCCGCGGCCAGGGCCACGGCGCGCTCCAGGCGCTCGCGCTCCTCACGGGCCCGCGTGGCGCGCAGGGCCTCCTCGAGCGGGCGTGACACGTCGGCCCGCGCCTTGAGCGCCCCGATGGCCGCCAGCACCACCCCGACCCGTTCGGCCGGCGCCGTGCGCAGCACGTCCACGAGCACGCCGGCGGCGGCCACCCCCTCGTTGGCCAGGGCCGCGGCCAGGCCGGGCAGGTGCGCGTCCTCGGCCCACAGGAGCGCCTCGGCCAGCTCGCGCCGCGCGCCGAGGGCGGCCAACAGCCCGGCGACCCGGGCGGTCAGCGCCGGGTCGTCCGCGCGCAGGGCGGCCAGCAACCGCTCGCGAATGGGCTGGCCAAAGCCCCGCAACAGCCGTTCCGACCGCGCGGCCACCGCCTCATGCGGGGAGCGCAGGCCGCCCAGCAGCGCCTCGTAGGCGGCCGGGCCGCTGCGCTGGAAGGCCTGCTCGGCGGCGTCGGCCACGGCCTCGCAGGGGTCGGCCAGCGCCTGCACCAGCGGCGACCAGTCGGCCAGGTCACCGACCTCGCCCAGGGCGCGCGCCGCGGCGATGCGCCGGGAGCGGTCGCGCGAGGCCAGGTCGGCATAGAGCGCCGCGGTGCGCCGCAGGTAGGGGACGTCGCGGGCGTAAGGGTCGTCGCGCTCCAGGGCGTCAAAGGCGCGGGCGGCGGCGCGCCACTCGCGCTGCCGGTAGGCCTCCGTCCCGCGGCGGTAGTTGCGCTCGCGCCGCCAGAGGGCCATCTCCTCCTCGCGGACGCGCCTCTCCAGGAGCGGTGCGTCGCGGTAGGCCGACGCCTGGGCGCCCAGCGCGTCGAGCGATCGGCGCGCCTCGGCCCAGCGCTCGCCCTGCACCTGCTCCACCAGGCTCTGGTAGAGCGCCTCGCTTTCGGCGCGCTCGCGCTCCCTGCGCCGGCGGAGGGCCTGGGCCGCGCCCCATAGCGCCGCAGCCAGGACGGTGGCCAGCGTCAGCGGCCGCCACAGCGCGGCCGCCGCGCCGCGCAAGAGCCCGCGCGCCGCCCTGGGCAGCCGCGCCGGCACCCCGACGGTGAAAGACAGCCCCACCACCCGGGCGGCGCCCTCCTGGGTGACTAGAGATACCTCGACGGGGATACGCCGCCCCCTCAGTAGCCCGCCCCCCGCCGCCGTCGACGTGCGCGCCAGCCACAGGGAGTACGGCGCCGCCTCGGGCGCGCCCGGCGTCACCGTCAGGCGCCCGGAAGTGGGCCAGCCCGCGGCGTCGACAAAGCCGGCCGCCTCATCCGGCAGGGTGAAGGCCAGGGTAAAGGGGCGCGCCTCAGACGGCGCGCCGGCGCGGGCCAGCACCGTCAGCAGCGCCTTCTCGCCCGGCGCGGGAAGCGCCGCCGGGTAGAGCAGGCGCACCTCGACCCCCGGCAGGCCATAGGCCTCCAGCGGTACCGCCTCCGTGGCCAGCCGGTCGGGCGGGGACGTCCAGGTGGCCAGGGCGCCCATCCCGACCAGGCCCCACAGGAGCACCAACACCCCGGCCAGGGCGGCCAGAAGCAGGTCGCCCTCCGCCAGGGTGCCGCGGACGGAAAGGGTTCTCTTCATCGCCATAGCACTCCGTAAGCCCCCGCTGCTCATTCCGACGAGGCTTTGTGTCTTCGCGGGCTCTGCCGCGCCGGAGCGGCGCTGGGGCGCCGCCCTTCTTCTCTGGAAACGGCCTGCGGAGCAGCTCGGCGGGGCTAGAGACCCCGCCCTACCAGCAACGCCGGCCAAACCCGGATCTTGGAGCGATGCTGGCGGGCGGCTCCGTCACGACCCCCGGGGTCTTCCGGCGGTCTTCGCGGTCCGCCGCGGCGTCTGCCGCCGGGACCCCGGGGGTCTGTAGGCGGCAGGCCTCGCTGCTGCGAGCGGAGCTCGCCGCAGCCGCCCGGGCGGGGCTCCCCCCGTTCGGGGGGCAGGCAACACCCCGCCCTACCGGTAACGCCGGCTAAAGCCGGCCGAAGCCGGCCAAAGCCGGCTCCGGAGCACATACGCGTACACGCGTCTTGAGCCCCCTTTAGGGGGCGTTTCTCGTAGCCAGGGGT
>JAAZBY010000466.1 GCA_012513595.1 Chloroflexota bacterium | reverse complement strand
GAGGAAGGGATCGACATCGTCCTCGAGGAGACCTTTGACGCCGCCGATACCGACATGACCGCCCAGCTCACCAAGCTGCGCGCCTCCGGCGCCGAGGCCCTCCTCGTCACCGCCATCCCGCCGGCCGCCGCGATCCTGACCCGCCAGTTCCGCGAGATGGGGCTGGAGGTCCCCATCGTCCACAACCACGGCATCGGCATGAAGTCGTTCATCGACCTGTGCGGCGCCTCGGTGGCGGAAGGCGTCGTCTTTCCCATGGGCAAGGTGATCGCGGCCAACTCGCTGCCCGACGATGACCCGCAGAAGGCCGTGCTGCAGCAGTTCGTGGCCGACTATACCGCTGCCGGCGGCGCCGCGGGCCTGCACTTTGCCGGCCACGCCTGGGACGGCCTCCAGCTGGTGGCCCGCGCCCTGCAGACCCTGCCCGACGGCCTGCCCCTTGCCGAGCAGCGCGCCCGCGTGCGCGATGCGCTGGAGGCCACTTCGAACTTTGCGGGGATCGGCGGCATGTTCAACCTCTCGCCGGAGGACCACGTCGGCCTGCACCCCGCGGATATCGTCATGGTCCGCATCGTCAACGGCGACTGGGACTTTTTCCCGCCCGAAGAGTGGTAGCGAGGGAGCCATGCCCCAGTTTGCCCTGCCCGATTATGTCCAGTTCCTGGTCTCGGGCCTCAGCACCGGCTCGATCTATGTGCTCATCGCCCTGGGCCTGATCACCATCTACTCCGTCACCGGCGTCGTCAACCTGGCGCAGGGTGAGTTCGTCATGCTCGGGGCCTTCCTGGCCGTCGCGCTGGGGGCCGCCGGCCTGCCGCTGGCCCTGGCGGCCCCGCTGGCGGTGCTCGCCGTGATGGCCGTGGGCGCCGCCGTGTACCACCTCACCATCCGGCCCGCCCACGCCGCGCCCGACGCGGCCAAGATCATCATCACCATCGGGACGGCTATCACCCTGCGGGGGTTGGCGCTCCTGGCCTGGGGCACCACGCCCCGCGCCCTGGGCGAGTTCTCCCCCGGCGCGCCGCTCCACGTCCTCGGCGCCGTGCTGAGCCGCCAGCGCCTCTGGATCATGGGGGCGGCCGCGGTGGCGCTCGTCCTCCTGTACCTGTTTTTGGACCACACCCTGCTCGGCAAGGCCGTGCGGGCCTGCGCCGTCCACCGTGAGGCCGCCCTGATCGTCGGCATCGACGCGGCCCGCATGGGCCTCTTGGCCTACGCCCTCAGCGCCGGCCTGGGCGCCCTGGCCGGCATCGTCATCGCCCCGCTGACCCTGGTCTCGTACGACATGGGCCTTTCGCTCGGCCTCAAGGGCTTTGTGGTGGCCATCATGGGCGGCCTGGTCAACGCGCCGGCCGCGGTGGCCGGGGGGCTGCTCCTCGGGGTGGTCGAGTCGTTCGCCTCCGGCCTGCTCTCGGCGGGGGTCAAGAACGCCCTGGCCTACCTGGTGCTCTTTGCCGTGCTCGTGGCGCGGACGGTGCCGCTCGCCGCCTTGGCGACCAGGCTCCTGCCGGCGTGGCTGCTGCCGGCCCGGCTGCGGCCCGGCCCTGCCGAGGGGAGGGGCGCATGAACCTCCCCTGGATCGGCACCCCCTGGCGACGCCGGCCCGCCGCCCTCGGCCTGGCCGCCCTGGCGCTGGCCATCGGCCTGCTGCCGGCCGTCTGGGGCACGCCCTACGTCCTCAGCACCATGGTGCTGGTGGGCATCTATACCATCGTGACGATCGGCCTCTCTCTCCTGATGGGCTACGCCGGGCAGATCTCCCTCGGCCAGGCCGCCTTTTTCGGCCTGGGCGCCTACGCCTCGGCCATCCTGACGACGCGGCTGGGCTGGTCGCCCTGGGTGGCCCTGGTCGCCGCCGCGGCCGGCACCGGCGCCTTGGCCTGGCTGATCGGCATCCCCATCTTTCGCCTGCGCGGGCACTACCTGGCCATGGGCACGCTGGCCTTGGGCGTCATCGTCCACATCGCCATGACGGAGTGGCGCGAGGTCACCGGTGGCCCGTCCGGCCTGCCGGGGATCCCGCGGCTAGCCATCGGCGGCCTGCTGCTCGGCGGGGACCGCGCCTACTACTACCTCGTCTGGGGGGCGGCCCTCGGCGGGCTGGCCATGGCCCTGAACCTGGCCAACTCGCGCTTGGGCCGCGCCCTGCGCGCCATCCGTGACGCAGAATCCGCCGCCGAAAGCCTCGGCGTCGACGTGGCCCGCGCCAAGAACGCCGCTTTGGCGGTCAGCGCCGTCTATGCCAGCCTGGCCGGCAGCCTGTACGCCCACTATATGACCTTCGTGAGCCCCTCCGCCTTTGATTTTGACGTCTCGGTGCGGCTGGTGCTGATGGCGGCCGTCGGCGGGATGGCCTCCCTGTGGGGGGCGCCGCTCGGCGCGGGCGCCATCCTCCTCCTGGCCCTGGCCCTGCGCGAGGTGGTCCCACTGATTGCCCACTATGGCGCCGGCGAGTACGAGATCATCGCCTACGGGGTGCTCCTGGTGGTCATCATGCTGTACCTGCCCGAGGGGCTGGCCCCCGCCCTGTCGCGGGCCTGGCGCCGCCGCACCGTGGCGCGGGGAGAGTGAGCGATGCATCATGGCTAGTACACCCGTGACCGCCCGGCCCGACGTCATCATGGAGGTCGACCGCGTCAGCGTGCGCTTTGGCGGCCTCACGGCGCTCAGCGCCGTCTCCCTCGACGTGCGCGAGGGCGAGATCACCGCCCTGATCGGCCCCAACGGTGCCGGCAAGACCACGCTCCTCAACGTCGTGGCCGGCGCGCTGGCCCCCTCCGGCGGCCAGGTGCGTTACCTGGGCAAACGCCTGAACGGCCGCACCCCGCCCGAGCGCGTGCGCCTGGGGATCGCCCGCACCTTCCAACAGGCCGACGTCTTTGGCCGCATGTCCGTCCTGGAGAACGTCATGGTCGGCTGCCACCTGCGCGCCCAGGCGGGCCTGCTCGAGGCGGCCCTGCGCCTGCCGCGCTCCCGCCGTGAGGAGGAAGACGTCACCCTCGACGCCCTCCGTTACCTGAACTACGTGGGGCTCGGCGCCCGGGCCGCGGCGCCCGCCGCCAGCCTCCCCTTTGGGCAGCAGCGCCTGCTGGCCATGGCCCGCGCCCTGGCCTGTGAGCCGCGCCTGCTCCTGCTCGACGAGCCGGCCGCCGGCCTCAACCGCCTGGAAAAGAACGACCTCGCCGACCTCATCGGGCGCATTCGTGAGTCGGGCATTACCGTCATCCTCGTCGAGCACGACATGGAGCTGGTCATGCGCCTGGCCGACTGGGTGGTGGTGCTGAACCACGGCGCCCACCTGGCCGAGGGCCGTCCCGACGACGTCCGCCGTAACCCGGCCGTGGTGGAGGCCTACCTCGGCGTGGAGGCCCCCCATGACTGACGCACCCGCCCTCACCATCCGCGACCTGAGCGTCCACTATGGGCGCGTGCAGGCCGTGCGCCGCGCCTCCCTCGAGGTGCACTCGGGAGAGATCGTCGCCCTGCTGGGGGCCAACGGGGCCGGCAAGTCGTCACTACTGCGCGCCGTGGCCGGGCTGGTGCGCGCCTCCGAGGGGCAGGCCGCCTGGGGCGATCTGACCCTTACCGGCCTGCCCGCCCATCGCCTGGCCCGCGCCGGCGTGGCGCTGGTGCCCGAGGGGCGCAGCCTGTTCCCCGCCCTGACCGTGCGGGATAACCTCCTCCTGGGCGCCTACACGCACCACGCGGCCAGCGCCGGGGCGCTCCTGGGGCCGCTGGGCGCTCTGCTGCGCCGCCCGGCCCTCCGCGCCCGGCTGGAGGGGGTCTTCGCCCTCTTCCCGCGCCTCGCCGAGCGCCAAAGACAGGTCGCCGGCAGCCTCTCCGGGGGTGAGCAGCAGATGCTGGCCATCGCCCGGGCGCTGATGGCCGGGCCGCGGCTCCTCCTTCTGGACGAGCCCTCGGTCGGCCTGGCCCCGGCCCTGGTGCGTGAGATCCTGGCCCTCCTGGGCCGCCTGCGGGGCGAGGGGCTGACCGTCCTCCTCGTGGAGCAGGACGCCCACGCCGCCCTGCGCCTGGCCGACCGCGGTTATGTGATGGAGACGGGGCGCATCGTCGCCGAGGGGCCCGCGCGGGCGCTGCTCACCTCGGAGCGGCTGCGGCGCGCCTACCTGGGCATGGTGTAACAGTGTCATGAGCGTCATACTGCCTGAGGAAGCGAATATGGCCACAACCGCTAGCGAGTACGCCACACGTGACGAGATCGAGGCCCTGCAGGCCGCCCGCCTGCGCGCACAGGTGGAACGCCTCTGGCCGCGGGTGCCCTTTTGGCGGAGCGCTTTCACATCGGCGGGCATCCGCCCCGAGGACGTCCGCACCCTGGCCGACCTGCCGGCCCTGCCCTTCTCTCGCAAGGCCGACTTTCGTGACCAGTACCCCTACGGCCTGCTGGCGGTGGAGATGAACGACGTCGTGCGGGTGCACGGCTCCTCCGGCACCAGCGGCAAGCCGATCGTGGTCGCCTATACGCAGAGCGACATCGACCTGTGGGCGACCCTGATGGCCCGCACCCTGGCCTGCGGCACCGTCACCCGGCGAGACGTGGTGCACAACGCCTACGGCTACGGCCTGTTCACCGGCGGGCTGGGCGTCCACTATGGCGCCGAGCGGCTCGGTGCCGCTGTGGTGCCCTCTTCCGGCGGCGATACCCGCCGGCAGATCATGCTGATCCAGGACCTGGGCGCCACGGTGCTCTGCTGCACCCCGTCGTACGCCATCTACCTGGCCGAGGTGGCCACAGAGATGGGCGTGGACCTGCGCGCCTCCCGCTTGCGGGTGGGCTTTTTCGGCGCCGAGCCCTGGTCCGACGAGATCCGCCGCGAGATCGAGGAGCGCCTCGGCCTTCAGGCGCTGGACATCTACGGCCTGTCGGAGGTCCTCGGCCCCGGCGTGGCGGCCGAGTGCCCGCACCGCACCGGCCTGCACATCTGGGAGGACCATTTCCTGCCCGAGATCGTCGACCCCGCCAGCGGCGCGCCCCTCCCCGAGGGGGCCTCCGGCGAGCTGGTGCTCACCACGCTCAGCAAAGAGGCGCTGCCCGTCCTCCGCTATCGCACCGGAGACATCACCCGCCTGCACCGTGAGCCCTGCCCCTGCGGCCGCACCATGGTCCGCATGGAAAAGGTCTCTGGCCGGGCCGACGATATGCTCATCGTCCGCGGCGTGAACGTCTTCCCCTCGCAGATCGAGGCGGTGCTGATGACGCTCCAGGGCGTCCAACCGCACTATCTGATCCTCGTCGACCGCCAACACGCCGCCATGGACAGCCTGGAGGTGTGGGTCGAGGTGGATGAGGCCATCTTCTCCGACAGGCTCGGCGCCCTGGCCGACCTGCAGGCCCGCGCCGCGGCGGAGCTGCGCGAACTGCTCGGCATCACCGCGCGCGTCAGGCTCGTGGAGCCGCACCGCATCGAGCGGAGCATGGGCAAGTCCCGTCGCGTCATTGATCGTCGCGAGGTCTACTCGGCCTAGCCGCCCGCCTTGACGCGCCTGCCACCACTCGTTACAAGACTGCTGAAGGAGTCGCACATGATCTGGAATCCCGATCGCGAAACGATGGGCCGCGCGGCCCTCGAAGCGCTGCAGACGGACCTCTTGCGCCGCCAGCTGGCCCACGTGTATGAGGCGGTGCCCTTTTACCGCCAGAAATACCGCGAGGCCGGCATCGCCCCGGAGGAGGTCCGCTCGCTCGACGACCTGCGCGCCCTGCCCTTTACCACCAAGGCGGACTTTCGCGATCACTACCCCTTTGGCCTGCTGGCCGTGCCGCGCCAACGCCTGAGCCGCATCCACGCCTCCTCCGGCACCACCGGCAAGCCCACCGTGGTCGGCTACACCCGTGCCGACATGGACCTCTGGCGGGAGGTGTGCGCCCGCAACATGGCCGCCGCCGGCATCGTGCCCGATGACCTCGTGCAGGTCTCCATGGGCTACGGCCTGTTCACCGGCGGGCTCGGCTGGCACTACGGCGCCGAACACCTGGGCGCCACGGTGCTGCCGATGTCATCCGGGAACACCAAGCGGCAGATCATGCTGATCCAGGATTTCGGCGTCACCGTGCTCGTCTGCACGCCCTCCTACGCCATCTACATCGCCGAGCAGGCCGAGGAGATGGGCGTCGACCTGACGGCCTCGAGCCTGCGCATCGGCATCCACGGCGCCGAGCCCTGGTCCGAGGGGATGCGTGCTGAGATCGCCGCGCGCCTGGGGCTCGACCCGATCGACACCTACGGCATGAGCGAGATCATCGGCCCGGGCGTCTCGGGCGAGTGTACCGAGCACTGCGGCCTGCACCTGAACGAGGATCACTTTCTTGCCGAGGTGATCGACCCGGCCACCGGCGAGGTCCTCCCGCCCGGCCAGCGGGGTGAGCTAGTCGTCACCACGCTGACCAAAGAGGCGCTCCCCGTGATCCGCTATCGCACGGGTGATATCACTCGCTTGATGTTAGAGCCCTGCGCCTGCGGGCGGACCCTGGCGCGCATGGAAAAGATCTCCGGCCGCACCGACGACATGCTCATCGTCCGCGGGGTGAACGTCTTCCCCTCGCAGATCGAGACGGTGCTGCTGCAGGTCGAGGGCGTGCTGCCGCATTACGTCATCATCGCCGACCGGGAAAAGGGTGCCATGGACCAGCTGGAGATCTGGGTGGAGGTCTCGCAGGACCTCTTTGCCGACGACATCGGCCGCCTGCGCCGCCTGCAGCAGACCGCCGAGAGCGAGATGCAGGAGGTGCTCGGCATCCACGCCCGCGTCAAGCTGGTAGAGCCGCACCGCATCGAGCGCTCCATGGGCAAGGCCAGGCGCGTCATCGACCGGCGCGAGGTCTACGCCCAGCCCGACGGCACGGCCCTGTAGGCTGGCCGCGGCAACACGCTACCATCCAGAAGTTGAGACAAATGGAGAAAAGGAGCAGCGCATGAAGACCCGCCAGGTATCGGCCTTTCTGGAGAACGCGCCGGGCAGGCTGCTCTACCTGCTCGACATCCTGGCCGACGCCCACGTGAACCTGCTGGCGCACAACATCGTGGACGCCTCGGACTTTGGCATCGTGCACCTGTTGGTGGACGACCCGGAGCGGGCGCTGCAGGCCATCCGTGACGCAGGGATGACCTGCTCAGCCACCACCGTGCTCGACGTGACCGTGCCTGACACGCCGGGGACCTTTGTCGAGCAGGTGTTGAGGCCGCTGGCGGCGGCCAAGGTGAACATCGAGTACTCGTACACCTTCACCTCGCCGCGCCCCGGCCACGCGCGCATCGTGCTCAAGGTGGACGATCTGGAGCGCGGCGAGGAGGCCCTACGCGCCTCCTGCGGCTAACCGCGCAGGCGCTAGCACCGCAGGCCCCACCCGGCAAAATGTGCCGAGCGGCCCGCCGCGCCCCGGCAGGCCCGCCAGGACGACAACGCGGCGCGGCCACCCGGCACGGCTAACCGAACGGCCCACCGCGCCCCCGGCACGGCAAGCCGAGCGGCCCGCCGCGCCCCAAGCGTTGTCATTCCGAGCGAAGCTTCAGACAGGCCGTCTGCGGCCCGGAATCTCATCTTTGACTCACTTTGCCGTGCAAGAGAGTCAAAGACGAGGTCCCGGGCGGCAGACCGCCTGCTCGCGGCTCGTCGGGACGACAATGCTACGCCCCCGCCCCCCGGCTGGCCCGCCAGGGCGACAACGCCAGGCCCCCCGCCCGCCTTGCCCCGCCCGGGGCCGGATGCTATAATCCCCTCGCCCTCCGCAAGCCCGCCCCCCGCGCGGCCGCGCCGCCCACCCAACCGACAGAGGAGCCCCATGCGCATAGCGATCAGCGGCAGCAAGGGCCAGCTCGGCCTGGCCCTCCAACAGGTCCTGACGGGCGACCAACTCTTGCTCATCGACCTGCCCGAGCACGACATCACCGATCTGCACGCCATCTCGGCGACCCTGGCCGACTTTGCGCCCGAACTCATCATCCACGGCGCCGCCCTCACCGATGTGGACCTCTGCGAGCGCGACCCCGGCCTGGCCTACCGCGTCAACGCCGTGGGCACCCGCAACCTGGCCATGGCCGCCCTGGCCGCCGACGCCGCCCTGGTCTACGTCAGCACCGATTACGTCTTCTCAGGGCGTGAGGAGCCCTACTGGGAGTACGACGCCCCCCAGCCCCTCTCCGTCTACGCCCGCACCAAGTGGTACGGCGAGCAGATCGTGCGCGACCATCTGCAGCGTTTCTACATCGCCCGCACCGCCTGGATGTACGGCCAGGGCCCGCGCAACTTTGTCCGCACGGTCCTGCGCCTGGCCGACGAACGCGGCCGCATGCAGATGGTCACCGACGAGGTCGGCTCGCCCACCTACGCGCTGCACCTGGCCCGCGCCCTCGACCGGCTGGTGCGGCTGCCCGCCTACGGCATCTATCACCTGGCCAACGCCGGGGTCTGCTCGCGCTACGAGTGGGCCTGCGAGGTGCTGCGGCTGGCCGGGCGCGGGGGGGTCGAGGTCATCCCGACGACCAACTACCAGCGCGCCGCCCGCGTGCCGGGGCGCGTGGCCCTGCACAACGCCAACGCCGCCGCCCTGGGGATCGTCCAGCCCCCCTGGCAAGAGGCGCTGGCCGAGTACCTGAGGGCTGAGGCCCATGCCTGAGGATGCCGCCCCCCGCGCGTCGGTCATCATCCCCAACTGGAACGGGCTGCGCCTCCTGCGCCCCTGCCTGACGTCGCTGGCCCGCCAGACCCTGGCCGACCACGAGGTCGTCGTGGTGGATAACGCCTCCACCGACGGCTCGGCCGAGGCCGTGGCCGCCGAGTTCCCCGCGGTGCGCGTCCTGCGGCAGGAGCGCAACCTCGGCTTTGCCGGCGGCTGCAACGCCGGCATCCGCGCCGCCCGCGGGGAGGTCATCGTCCTCCTGAACAACGACATCGAGGCCGAGCCCGACTGGCTCGCCGAGCTCCTGGCCGCCCTCGACCGGCACCCCCGCGCGGGGGCCGCTGCCTCCCGGATGATGTCTTGGGCGGACCGTGAGGTGCTCAACGCCGCCGGCGACCTCTACCGCGCGAGCGGCCTGCCCGATTCGCGCGGCGTCTGGCAGCGCTACGGCCCGCCGTGGAACGAGGAGGCGCCCGTGTTCGGCGCCTCGGGCGGCGCCGTGGCCTACCGCAGGGAGATGCTGGCGGAGACCGGCCTGTTTGACGAGCGCTTTTTCATGTACTGCGAGGACGTGGACCTGGCCTGGCGCGGCCAGCTCCTCGGTTGGGGGGCCGTCTACGCGCCCCGCGCCGTCGTCTACCATCACATGAGCGCCACCGGCGGCGGGCCGCTGTCGAGCTACTATGTGGGGCGCAACACGCTGTGGGTCATCGCGCGCAACTACCCCCCGGGGCTCCTCCGCCGTAACCGCCGCGCCATCCTGGGGGCGCAGTGACAGATTGCCCGTGAGGCCCTCCGGGCCTGGCGCGGCGCCGCCGCCCGCGCCCGCCTGCGCGGGCAACTGGCCGGCCTGCTGACGGCCTGGCGCTGGCTGCCCCACCGCCGCGCCCTGCTGGCCCGCCGCCGCGCCGACGACGCCGCCATCGCCGCCCTGCTGGACTAGATCGGAGCCGACATGAGCGAACCTCTGCTATCCGTCGTGGTGCCCTGCTATAACGAGGCGCGCAACCTGCGCCGCGGCGTCCTGCCAGAGATGCACGACTACCTGGCCACCGTCGAGTACCCCTACGAGGTCCTCGTGTCGGACGATGGCTCGACGGACGAATCGCGCGAGATCGTCCGCGAGCAGATCGCCGACCTGCCCGGCTTTCGCCTGGTGGAGAACCCCCACGGCGGCAAGCCGTCGGCGGTGTGGGGGGGCATCCGCGCGGCCCGCGGCGAGATCATCCTCTTTACCGACATGGACCAGTCCACCCCGCTCGACCAGGTGGCCCTGCTCCTGCCCTGGTTTGAGAAGGGCTATGACGTGGTCATCGGGTCCCGCGGGCTGGAGCGCAAGGACTTTCCCCTCTACCGGCGGCTGGGTTCGGCGGTGTTCGCCGGGCTGCGGCGGCTGCTTCTCCTGCGCGGCGTGCATGACACGCAGTGCGGCTTCAAGGCGCTGCGCGCGCCGCTGGCCAAGGAGCTCTTTCCGCGGCTGAGCGAGCTGCGCCGCCAGGCCGGGCCCGTCACGGGGCACCGCGTGACGGCCTTTGACGTGGAGCTCCTCTACCTGGCCGAGCGGGCCGGCGCGCGCATCGCCGAGGTGACCGTGGCCTGGGCCAACCGCGACGTGGCCAAGGGGAGCCTGCGCCGCTACGCGCGCGAGTCGCTAGAGATGGCCGGCCAGATCGCGCACATCAAGATGAAGGAATGGCGCGGGGAATACGGCCAAGCGCGCCGGGCCTAAGGGCGGGCGCGCGCCCTGGCGGGCCTGGCGCACAGCGGCCACCCTATCGTCGTCGTCCCGAGCGCAGCCGCCCCACTACGCCGGGTTCAGCGGCAGCCAGAGGTCAAAGCGCGTCCCCTCACCGGGGTTGCTGGCTACCTCGATGGTGCCCTGGTGCGCGCGGATGATCTCCCGCGACACGAACAACCCCAGCCCCGTGCCCCCCGCCTTGGTCGAGAACAGGAACTCAAAGATGCGCGGCATCACCTCCGGCGGGATGCCCACGCCCGTGTCGCACACGGCGATGGCCACCCCCTCGGGGTCCGCGGTCCGCTCCATGCGGATGGCCAGGCGGCCGCCCTCGGGCATCGCCTCGAGGGCGTTCAGCACCAGGTTCAGGAACACCTGCTCGATCTGGTCGGCCGCCACGGTCACCGCGGGAAGGTTGTCCTCTCCCTCCACCTGCAGGTCCACGCGTTGGCGCTGCCGCTGCCTCTCGGTGACGATCAGCACCCGCCGCAGCAGCTCCATCAGCTGGGTGGGTGCCTGCTCTCGGCGCGCGCCCACCAGGCGCAGGTCGCGCAGGCGGTTCAGGATGCGGTCGGCCCGGCGCAACTCCTGCCGGGCCACCTGCAGGTACAGGCGCGCGTCGCTGCCGCGCTCCAGCTGCTCGTCGATCAGCCCCAGGCAGCCGATCACCGACTGCAGCGGGTTCTTGACCTCGTGGGTCAGCGCGGCGGCCAGCTGCCCGGCCACGCTGAGCTTCTGGGCCTGCACCAGCGCGGCGCGGGCCTCCCGCTGCTCGGTGACGTCTTCCACCACGATGACGGTCAGCGGCGGATCCTCCGCGCCCGTCTGCACTGCCGACAGGGTGACGCGGGCCCAGCGCCCGGCGCCCTCCTGGCCGCCAAAGCGCACCTCCCGCCGGACGGGCCCGTCCTGCAGGCCGGGCTGGCCGCCAGCGGTCACCTCGCCGAGGAGGGGCAGCCCGCGGCAAACTTGCCCGCGCAGTTCCTCGGCCGGCTGCCCAAGGAGCTCGGCCAGGGCGGCGTTCAGGTCGACGATGGTGCCCTCGGCATCGACCAGGGCGATGCCTGACGCCGCGCCGTCAAACACGGCCCGCAGGCGCGCGGCGTCGGCGCGGCGCACCCCCTCGCTAACCCGCAAGGCCTCCTCCGCCTGAAGGCGTTGCTCTTCGGCGCGCTGTTGCTGTTCCTCGGCGTGCTGGTGCTGCTCTTCGGCGCGGGTGCGCTCCTCTTCAGCACGCGCCCGCTGCGAGATCTCGGCCTGCAGGGCCAGGTTCGTCCAGGCCAGTTCTGACAGGCGATCCCGCACGTCCTGGCTGAGGGCGCCCTCCCGCGCCTGGCGCCGCTCCGGGGTCGGCGCGGCCGCCCGCTCGGGCTGCAGCCGGAAGGAGAGGAGCAGGCTGCCGGCCTGGCCCCCGCCGTCTCTGGCTGGCGCCACGTGGCAGCCCCACTCGCGCGCTGGCACCCCCAGAGAGACGACGCAGACCTCCTCAGACCCGCCGTCCAGCGCCCGCCGGCAGGCCTCGCGCAGCGCCCCGAGCGGCGCGGACGCCGTCACCAGCCCCTCCAGCGCCTGGCCCAGGCAGCCGCCTGCCGGGGCACCCACCAGGGTCTCGGCCGCGGGGTTGGCGTAACGACAGATCAGGTCGCCATCCAAACGCAGGACCGGGTCGGGGCTGGCCTGGACGTAGCGCTGCAGCGCCTCCACGTGGGCCAGTTGCTCTTGGGCACGCCGCAGGAGCGAATGCAGGATGCCGTCATAGGCGTGGGCTAGGGCGGGGTCAGCCGGCTCTGGCGCCGGCTGGGCGAGCGTGCTCTGTGCCTCGCTGAGGAAGCGAAGCAGATCCTTCACGGCATCCGGTGAGCTGCTGTCGGGAGCATCGATGGGTGGTATTGGTGGCACGAGGGGCACCTTTCACCCGGTTCACCGCGGGTTCGCTTGCTCTACGGCCAGACGTCCTCCGCATAGCTATCGCAGCGCCCGTGTGCCATCACTATAGCGCACTTCCCGGGCCAAGTAAAGGATTCGGCCCCCCGCGCGCCTCAGTCGTAAGGCCGCGGCGCGCGCTCCGCAGGCGCCTGGCCCCCTCGCGCGCCCATCACGTGCGCCGCCAGCAAGGTGGTCAGGGGCACGGCCGCCACCAGGCCGATGCTGCTCACCAGGATGCGCACCACCTCCTCCGTCACCAGCTCAAAGCTCAGCGTGTACCCCAGGGGCAGCCGCCGATTGGTCAACAGCAGCAGGAGCGGCAGCCCCGCCCCGGCGTAGACCAGCACCAGCGTGTTCACCATGGAGGCGATATGGTCACGCCCCACCAGCATGGCCCTCCAGGCCAGTTGCTCACGCGGCCAGGAGGGGTTGGCCGCCGCCAACTGCTCGACCACGGCCGCCTGC
Source organism: Chloroflexota bacterium (assembly GCA_012513595.1). The sequence continues at coordinate 544 of JAAZBY010000466.1, read as the reverse complement.
GCCACGGTAATGTCGTCCAGAACGCCGAGGATGGAGATCAGCATCCCCGCGAGCAGCAGCGCGCGCACGTCGACCTGCCCGCGGTATACGCCCAGCAGAAAGGCCGCCTCTTCGGACCCCAGGCCGCTCAGGTGGGTGGCCCCGGCCACCCACTCCGCCAGCAACCCGGTGAACAGCAGGGCCACCAGCGACCCGGCCAGCGCCACCGTCGTCTTGCGGTTCAGCCCGTGGGCCAGATAGTAGGCCAAGGGCATGGTGGCCCCCAGGCCCAACAGCGACACGCCGACCGGGGACCCCCCCGCGGCGATCCGAGGAATGATGTACACAAACACGATCAGGAACGACAGCCCCAGCCCCAGGAGCGCCCGCACCCCGTGCCACTGGCCGACCAGGACCACCGCCGCCACCAAGATCACCGCCGCCCAGGCCAGCGCGCCCGCCCGCGAGCGACAGGCGATCAGGTACCCGGGCTGCCCCTCCAGGTCCATGGCGGGCTGCAGCCAGACGCGGTCACCGACCTCGAGCTCCCCCACGGCGCCGCCCT
>JAAZBY010000049.1 GCA_012513595.1 Chloroflexota bacterium | reverse complement strand
CTTGAGCCCCCTTTAGGGGGCGTTTCTCGTAGCCAGGGGTCTTTAGCCCCTGGCGCCCGGACGGCGGCGAGCCCTTGTGCCTTCGCGGTCTGCCGCGCGGCTCCGCGGTCTGCTGCGCGGCTCCGCGGTCTGCCGCGCGGCTCCGCGGTCTGCCGCGCCGGCTCCGCGGTCTGCCGCGCCGGAGCGGCGCTGGGGCGCCGCACTCCACATCGGCCCCCGCGCGCCGCGTTTTCATGCCTGCCGGTGTGCGGCCCGGCGCACATGACGACTCCATATCGGCCCGCCGCGCGACCCGTTTTCATGCCTGCTGGTGTGCCGCCCGGCGCACATAACGCCCCCCCCCCGGCCGGCTAGCGCCCGGTGGAGCCGAAACCGGCCTTCTGGGCGGCCACGCCCTCGGGCGGGCCGTCCAGAAGGGTAAACGCATCACGCGCGGCGGGCAGCGCCCACATCTGGGCGATGCGCTCGCCGTGCCGCACCAGGCGCGGCCAGGGGCAGTACAGCAGGGCGCACAGCTCCTGGCCGTTGAACTCGGATTCCACCAGCCCATCGTGCACGACGATGCCGCGCAAAAAGTTCCCGCTGCGCCCCGTCACGCGGACGATGGCGCGCTCCGGCATGCGCAGCGCCACCCCCACCGGGATGGCCGCCGTCCCCCACACCAGCCGCCAGCCGCGGCCCGGCAGGCGCGCCTTCAGGTCCAGCGCGGCCCCCAGCCGGCGCTGGGGGGCCTGGGCCCCCTCTCCAATCAGCCAATAGTCAATCACGCGGCCCGTTGCCTCCTACTTGACCAGGGTGGACGCGTCCAGGATGATCCCCTGATCCGAAGGGAGCAACACCGTCGAGACGCCCGGCGCCAGGTTGCTGGCCCACTGGTACTGAATGAGGGCCGGGTTGTTGCGCAGCTGCGCGGCGATGAGCGCCAGGGCCGCCGCCTCGGCCTCCGCCTCGAGCTGGCGGGCCTGGGCGCGCCCCTCGGCTGCCTTGATGGCCGCTTCCTTGTCCGCCTCGGCGCGGGCCACGGCGATCTCGATATCCTTCTGCGCGGCCTGCAGCTCGTACTCCTTCTGCCGGGCGGCCTGCTCGGCCACTTGCTTACGCTCTATGGCCTGGTTGTACTCGTCCGAGAACTGCACGTTGGCAAAGGAGAACTCGTCCACGGTGATGTAGGTCTCGGCCAGCCGCTGGGTCAGCGCGTCCTGGATCGACTGCTTCAGGATGGCTCGCTGCGAGAGGACGTCCTCCACCCGGTAGACCGCCGTGGCCGCCTTGATCGCCTCATGCAGGGCGGGGACGACGATGATGTTCTCATAATCGAGCCCCACATGCTGGTACAGGAGGCCCACCTCCTGCGGGTTGAGGTGATAGTTGAGCACGCCGGTGACGGTCATCTGCTGCATGTCGCGCGAGGCCGCGTCGACGGTCAGCTCCAGCTTGCGGGTGCGCACGTCCACCGGGACGACCTGGCGGGCCACCGGCGGGATCACCAGGTGAAAGCCCTCCCCGAGGGGGTTGGCGGTCTCCACATTGCCGAGAAAGACGACCACACCCCGCTGGCCCGGCCCGATGATGGTGTAGGAGGAGAGCACGATCAGGACGGCGACGACGATCAAAAGCACGATGCCGACCGCCTGGAAGCTTCTGGACTGAACTCTCTTGGCCATGATGGAGACTCCTTGTCGCTGGATGCGGGCGTTACGCTGCCATTATAGCACAAGGCCGCCGTCCGCGCGGCCGGCCAGCCGCCGGCTCCCTGCCCGCCGGCCCGGCGCGGCTCACTCGTTGCCGGCCAGACGCCAACTCTGCCCCGTCTTCTCTTCTCTTATCCTATCTTCTCTTCTCCGTGCCCTCCGTGCCTCGGTGGTGAAACTCTTCTCCCTACATCCGTACCGGCCGGCCCTCGTCGGCCGAGAGGGCCGCCTTTAGCGCAAACTCTGTCACCCGGAAGGCCTCTTCCGCCGTGATCAACAGCTCCCCGCGCCCCTCGAGCGCCGCCACAAAGTCCCCGAAGAAGGTCCGCCCGTGCTCCGGCAGGGGCCATTCGGCCACCTCCCGGTCCGCCGTGATCACCTCCAGCCGCCGCCCCTCGTCGCGGATCTCCAGGATCCCCCGCGACCCGACGATCCGCGCCCGGTCGTCCCCGTGGGTGGAGGCCGCCTCCGGCCGGAGGTAGTCCATCGTGAAACTGGCACAGCCGCCGTTGGTCAGCCGGGCCGCCACGGTGGCCACGTCCTGGCAGCCGGGCCGCTCCGTGTGCACCAGGTTGGCGTGGTAGCCGCACACCTCGGCAAACTCGACCCCGGCGATCCAGCGGCAATAGTCAAAGGCGTGGATGCCCACCCAGCCCATCGTGCTGCCGTAGGCCACCGGGTCGGCGTACCACTCGGGCCGGTTGTTCCCCCAGCGGTACGACTTTTGCCCGTTGATCAGGTACACCTCGCCGATGAGCCCCTCGGCCACCAAAGTGCGCGCCGTGTAAAAGGGCAGGGCGTAGCGCATCCCCAGCATCGAGGTGTAGAGCACCCCGGCCTTGGCGACCGCCTCCCGCAGGGCGGCCAGGTCGGCCAGGGTGGTGGCGGCCGGCTTTTCGGAGATGACGTGGCAGCCGCGGCGCACCGCCTCCAGGGCGATCGGGGCGTTCAGGTCATAGCGGCCGCACACCACGACGTTGTCGGGGCACTCGGCGTCCAGCATGGCGCGCCAGTCGTCGTAGCGGCGGGCCGGGCCGTCGCCCGAGTCCACGCGGCCCAGGGAGGCCACCTCTTCCCCGGGGAAGGAGGGGGCATAGGCGCTAAAGCGCACCTGCCGGTGGGCGGCTAGGTCGGCCAGGACGTAACGCACGTGCCCGGCGGTCCCCACGAACACCATCTTTTTCTGCATTTTTGCTCTCCTTTGCGACGGAACCCCGCGCCCGCTCGGCGCGGCGCTAAGCCAGATCGTACAGCGAGGTCATCCATTGCCGAAAGCTGTCGCCCTGTTCCTCCATATGCCGATACAGCCGGCGGGCCAGGTCCCGCGCGACGCCGGCGTAAGCCGGGTGCCCGGCCAGGTTGTGCAGCTCGTACGGGTCGGCCGTCAGGTCATATAGCTCGTCGATATCGGCCGGGTTGATCACCAGTTTGTGCGTGCGCGTGCGGATGCCCCGCTGCGGGTAAGGAAAGTGGTGCCCGTGGAACTGCAGGAAGACCTCCTCCGGCCAGCCGGCGGGGCGTTGGCCGCGGAGGAGCGGCGCGATCGAGCGGCCGTCCATCCCCGGGCGGCCGTCGGCGCCGGCCGGCGCGCCGGCCAGGTCCAGGTAGGTGGGCGTCAGGTCCATGAGGGTTACAAAATCGTCACACACGGCGCCGGCCAGCCCCTCGCCGGGCAGGCGCACCAGCAGGGGGATGTGGTAGATGGTGTCATACATGGCGGGGCCCTTGTCGGCCAGGCGGTGCGAGCCGACAAAGCCGGCATGGTCGGCGGAAAAGAACACCGCCGTCTCATCG
>JAAZBY010000465.1 GCA_012513595.1 Chloroflexota bacterium | reverse complement strand
GGCTGGCTGCACTTTTACGCCGAGAGCGGCCAGGAAGCGTACGACAACACCATCAAGGCCATCCGCATCGCCGAGCATCCGGGCCTGCTCACGCCGGTAATGTCCTGCCAGGACGGCTTTATCACGGGGCACGGCGTCGAGCGCGTCGGCATTCTCCCGGACGAGGCTGTGCGCGAGTTCGTCGGCAACTACCAGCCCAAGCACGCCCTGCTGGACATCGCCAACCCCGTCACCATGGGCGCCCGGGACTTTACCGACTATTACTTTGAGCACAAGAGGCAGCAGACCGCAGCCATCGAGGGCGCCCTCCCGATCATCGACACCTACGGCATGGAAGACGCCGAGTACGCCATCATCGTGCTCAGCTCCACCGCCGGCACCGCCCGCACCGTGGCCCGCGGGCTGCGCGCCAAGGGCCAGAAGGTCGGCCTCGTCAAGCCGTGTGTGTTCCGCCCCTTCCCGGCCAAGCAGATCGTCGATATCATCAAGAACTGCAAGGCGGTTGCCGTTCTGGACCGGGCCATCTCCTTCGGCTCGCCCCAGGGCATGGGGCCCCTCTTCCTCGACACCGCCGCCGCACTGTACAACGAGGGCGTGTCGGGCCTGCCGATCGTCGACTATATCTATGGCCTGGGCGGGCGCGACACCGTTCCCCCCATGGTCGAGTCGGTCTACGCCGACCTGGCCAAGATCGGCGCTACGGGCGAGCGCGGCACCATGGTGCGGTACCTGGGCCTGCGCGACTAGGCGATATCACCAGACCTGCACGCCCGGCGTGTCGGTTTGCACAGCAAGGAGCATCGACATGGCAGATAGAATCCGCATTCGCCTGCGGGATATCGTAAACAACGAAGAGCGCCTGGCCGCCGGCCACCGCCTGTGCGCGGGCTGTGCCGAACCCACGGTCATCCGCCAGATCCTGCACGCCATCGAGGGGCCCGTCGTGATCGCCACGGCCACCGGCTGCATGGAGGTCTCGACGACGGTCTACCCGTTCACCGCCTGGCAGGTGCCCTGGATCCACTCCGCCTTTGAGAACGCCGCCACGACCATCAGCGGCGTCGAGGCGGCCTTCAAGGGCCTCAAGCGCGCCGGCAAGATCCCTGAGGACCAGGACGTCAAGTTCATGGCCATCGGTGGGGACGGCGCCTCCTACGACATCGGTTTCCAGTTCATCTCCGGCGCCCTCGAACGCGGCCACAAGTTCGTGTACGTCTGCCTCAACAACGAGGCCTACATGAACACCGGCATCCAGCGCTCGGGCGCAACCCCGCGTGGCGCCGCGACGACGACCAGCCCGGCTGGAGAAGTCATCCCGGGCAAACAGCAGTGGCGCAAGCCCTTCACCAAAATCATGGCCGCTCACGATATCCCCTATGTGGCGCAGGCCTCACCGCACAACTACAGGGATCTGATGACCAAGGCCAAGAAGGCGTTTGCCGCCGACGGCCCCGCTGTGCTGAACGTGCTGGCCCCCTGCCCCCGAGGGTGGAGACACGCCAGTGACATGGCCCTGCAGATCACCCAGCTGGCCGCTGACACATGCGTCTGGCCGCTGTACGAGGTCGAGAACGGCCGCACGACGGTGAACT
>JAAZBY010000464.1 GCA_012513595.1 Chloroflexota bacterium | reverse complement strand
TCGCTGATCATGGGCCCCTGCGCGGGCGGGGCGGTCTATTCCCCGGCCCTCACCGATTTCACCTTCATGGTCAAGAACACCAGCCAGATGTTCATCACCGGCCCGCAGGTGGTCAAGGCCGTCACCCACGAGGACGTGTCTTTCGAGGAGCTGGGCGGCGCCGCGACGCACAACAGGGTCAGCGGCGTTGCGCATTTTATGGCTGACGACGAGGCCTCCTGCCTGCGCATGGTCCGCACGCTGCTGAGCTACCTCCCCTCCAACAACATGGAAGACGCGCCGGCGCTGCAGCCCCAGGACGACCCGGCCCGTGCCGAGGCCGCCCTAGACTCTGTGGTGCCCGCCAGTCCCAACGATCCCTACGACATGCGCCAGGTGCTCCGTGCCGTGGCCGACCAGGGCAGCCTTCTGGAGATCCAGGAGCACTATGCCGAGAACGTGGTCATCGCGCTGGCCCGCCTGGACGGCGCAGTGGTCGGCATGGTGGCCAACCAGCCGGCCCAGAAGGCCGGCGTGCTCGACATCGACGCCTCGGTCAAGGCGGCCCGTTTCGTGCGTTTCTGCGACGCCTTCAACATCCCCGTGGTGACCTTTGTGGACGTGCCGGGCTTTATGCCGGGCAAGGCGCAGGAACACGGCGGCATCATCCGCCACGGCGCCAAGCTGATCTACGCCTACTGCGAGGCGACCGTGCCCAAGCTGACGGTCATCACCCGCAAGGCCTACGGCGGTGCGTACATCGTGATGGGCTCCAAGCACGTGGGCGCTGACCTGAACCTGGCCTGGCCCACGGCCGAGATCGCCGTGATGGGCCCCGATGGCGCTGTCGACCTCATCTACCGCAAGGAGCTGGAGGAGGCGGCCGACGCCGACGCGTTGCGCGCGCAGCGTTTCGCCGAGTACCACGACAGGTTCGCCAACCCGTATGTGGCCGCTTCGCACGGCTACGTGGATCAGGTGATCGAGCCGAGCCAGACGCGCGCCGCGCTGATCAACGGCCTGCAGATGTTGCAGAACAAGCGCAGCGTCAGCGCGCCGAGAAAGCACGGCACCATGCCGCTCTAGCGAGGCCACCTTGAGGGCGATGGCTGACGGGCCGGCGCACCCGGCCCGTCCAGATACGCTCCAGAACAAAGGAAAGACGATGAGTTCGAATCCCTTGTACATCACAGATACCATCCTGCGTGACGCGCACCAGTCGCTGCTCGCCACCAGGATGTCCACCGGCAGCATGCTGCCGGTTGCCGAGAAGCTCGAGGATGTGGGGTTCTGGTCCCTGGAGATGTGGGGCGGCGCCACTTTTGACTCAGCCATGCGTTTCCTCAAGGAGAACCCCTGGGACCGCGTGCGCCTTCTGAAGCAGCGCATCCCCACCACGCCGTTCCACATGCTGTTGCGTGGCCAGAACCTGTTGGGCTACCGCCACTACCCCGACGACATTGTGGAAAAGTTCGTCGAGCTGGCCGTCAAGGCGGGCATCGAGGTTTTCCGCGTGTTCGATGCCCTGAACGACCCGCGCAACATGGAATGGGCCATGCGCTGCGTGAAAAAGTACGGCGGGCACGCCCAGGGCGCCATCTGCTACACGATCTCTCCGGTGCACAACAACGAGACGTTCGTGAAGGGCGCCCTCGAGCTCAAGGAGATGGGCGCCGACTCGATCTGCATCAAGGACATGGCCGCGCTCCTCACCCCTTATGTCGCCTACGACCTGGTCAAGGCGATCAAGGCCGAGGTTGGCCTGCCGGTGCATGTGCACACGCACAACACCAGCGGCTTTGCCCTGGCGACCTTGGTCAAGTCGGCCGAGGCTGGCGCCGACATCGTCGACACGGCCATCTCTTCGTTGGCCGGCGGCACGTCGCAGGCCCCGACTGAGTCGCTGGTGGCCACGCTGCAGGGCACCGAAAGGGACACCGGCCTCGACCTGCGCCTGCTCAACGACATCGCCGGCTACTTCCGCACCGTGCGCACCGAGCACCTGGCCCAGTTTGAGACGGGCCTTGACACGGCGGACATCCGCGTGCTGCTCTACCAGATGCCGGGTGGGATGATCTCCAACCTGGTGAACCAGCTGCGCGAGCAGGGCGCCTCAGACAAGTGGGAAGAGGTCGTCAAAGAGCTGCCTCGCGTCCGCGAGGACATGGGCTTCCCGCCCCTGGTGACGCCCACCAGCCAGATCGTCGGCACGCAGGCGGTGCTGAACGTGCTCTTGGGCGCGCGCTACAAGATCATCTCGCAGGAGGTCAAGGACTACTGCAAGGGGCTGTATGGCCGGCCGCCCGCCGAGCTGAACCCCGAGCTAGTCAAGCTGGCCATCGGCGACGAGGAGCGCATCACCGAGCGCCCGGCCAACCGGATCGCGCCCGGCTTTGAGAAGGCCAAGGAAGAGATCGGCGATCTGGCCGCCAACGACGAGGACGTCGTTTCATACGCGATGTTCCCCGCCCAGGCGCGCGAGTTCTTTGAGCTGCGTCGTGCGGGCCTGGCCAAGCCGATCGAGGAGCCGCGCATCTTTGCGGCCGCCAAGCCGGCCGCCGCGGCTGCCGCAGAGCCCTCCAAGACCGTGCAGGCGCCCATGCCGCCGCGCCCGGTGCGCGTCGAGAGGGACCGCTCGCTCTGGCGGCTGTCCAGCCGAGTGGCGAACCGTCGCTAAGGGTAACCCAACGGCTCCCGCCGCGCGGAACTGCCCGGTGTCCACAGAGGGTCGGCTCCGGGCAGTTCCGCCGGATGAGGGTCACCCACCACCATACCGCAACGAGGATAGGTCATGAATCCAGAGGTACTCACGAACTTTAAGGCAGCGCTGGAGGTCACCGGACTGGGGATGGGGCTCGTCTTCTTGACCCTGATCTTGATCATGGTCGTGATCACGGTCTTGGACAGGCTCTTCAAGGCGGCGCCGGAGGAGGAGGGCGACGCGGCCGGTGGCGCCCTAGCACCGGCGGTAGCGGTCGCCGCACCCGCAGCCCCCGCGGCCGACAACCCTGACGAGGCCGCTGCGATCGCTCTGGCCATCGCTCTGGCGCTATCGGCGGGCACGGCCAAGGCACCCGTCACCGTCGTCTCGGCGGCCACGGTGCCCGCGTCCGCCGCAGTGGCGCCCGATATCGACTATGAGAACGTCACCGGAGAGATCATCTCTGTTATCCGCGTGGAACCGGGCGAAACCAACTGGAGTCGGCAGGGCCGGCTACATCTGACATCCTAAGAGAGGCGATGGCGATGACAAAGAAAGTCGAGATCACGATCAACGGCAAGACCTACACGGTCGAGGTGGGCGACCTCAGCGCCTCGCCCGTGCAGGTGGTGGTGAACGGCCAGACCAAGTCGGTCAGCTGGCGCGAGGCCCCTGCTGCCCCGGTCGCTGCCGCGGCCCCCGTAGCCCCGGCGGTTTCCGCAGCCCCCGTAGCCCCCGCAGCGGTCGCACCGGCCGCGCCGGAGCCGGTGGCACAGCCGGCCCCGGCCCCCGTCAAGCCCAGCGCGGGCGCGACCCCAGTGAACGCCCCCATGCCGGGCAAGGTGCTTTCGGTCCTGGTCTCCGTGGGAGACGAGGTCAAAGAGGGTAGCGTAGTGTGCACGCTGGAAGCGATGAAGATGGAGATGCCCATCTCGGCGCCCGCGGGCGGCACGGTCACGCAGGTCGTGGCTGTGGTCGGCGCCAACGTGCAGTACGATGATCCTCTCGTAGTTATCAGCTAGCCGGAGGATCACCCATGGATATCGCCAACCTGCAGAAACTCCTGATCGGCTTCACCGGCCTGACCTGGCAGAATGTCGTCATGATGGCGGTGGGCGGCGTGCTGATCTGGCTCGCCATTCGCTACGAGTATGAGCCGCTGCTCCTGCTGCCCATCGGCCTGGGCGCCATCCTGGCCAACATCCCCAACACGGGCATGCTGGACGAGGGCGGCCTGCTGCGCGTCCTCTACCAGGCGGGCATCGAGAGCGAGCTCTTCCCCAGCCTGGTGTTTGTGGGCATCGGCGCCATGACCGACTTTGGCCCCTTGCTGGAAAACCCCAAGTACATGCTCTTTGGCGCGGCAGCCCAGTTCGGCATCTTTGGGTCGATGATCATCGCGACCCTGCTCGGCTTTAACATCAATGAGGCCGCTTCCATCGGCATTATCGGCGCTGCCGACGGCCCCACCTCGATCTT
>JAAZBY010000463.1 GCA_012513595.1 Chloroflexota bacterium | reverse complement strand
TGGGCGCACCGACTTGGCGGGAAGCAATCACGACCTGCTGCTGCGCTCCATCCGCGAGCGCCTCTTTGCCCTCCCGCCGCAGACCGTCGCCTACCCAGGGCACGGCCACCGGACGGTCATCGCCGAGGAAAAGGCCAGCAACCCCTGGCTGCAGCCTTAGCGCCCGGAAAAGTGCTTGGCCAGGAGTTCCTGCCCGCGAGCGCTGTCCACATAGGCCGCCAGCGCCTGCACCTCGGCGGTCATGGTCAGGGGCGTCACCAGGGTGACCTCCTGGCTGGCCGGGTAGAGCGTGCGCCCGGACCCGGCCCGCGACGAAAGCCCCACGTCGACCGGCACCGCCCGCACCCCCTCGCCGATCACCGACCCCGCCGCATAGCCCACCGCCCCCGGATGGGTGGCCACGTAGGCAACCACGGCGCCGTCATCGGGGACGATCACGGCCGCGCTAGAGACGGCGCGTCCGTCCAGCAGCACGGTATCGAACAGCCCGCGGCTGGTGGACGACGCGTCCTGGACGACGACCTCCGGCAGCCCACGGCCCGCTCCCAGCTCGCCCCAGTCGAGGACATAGCCGGTGAACAGCGCCACCACGTCGGCCTGGGTGAGGGAGGCCACCTCGCGGCTGGCATGCACCACCAGGGCCAGCCCGTCACTGGCCAGCGGGGTCGCCTCCAGCGGCAGGGACCCCTCGCGCGGCTCGCTTTGCACCTTCTGCCCCCGGGCAGTAGTGACGACGGCCAGCTGCGCCTCACCGGCGGCAACCATGTCGACCCCCACGCGCGGGCTGGTCATGGTCACCTCGAACACCACCCGCGGGCGCGAGCTGCGGAAGCCCTCCACCAGGGCGCGCACATAGCCATCGGTGGCGGAGCAGCTGGCCACCTGCAGAAAAACGGGCAGATCCTCCTCGCTGATGACGAGTTCGGGCGGTTGAGGCTCCTCCACGGGGGCGATGATGCCCTCGCAACCGCCCAGGGCCAGCGGCGCCAACGCCACTAGCACCAGGGCCAGGCCCCAGCGCAGGCCCTTCACGGCGGTGTTGCCGCTCACCCGCCCATCCCCGTCCGCGCCGCGTAGAGCAGCAGGCCGAGCAGGCCGGCCGCCCAGCAATAGTAGGCAAAGGGGCGCAGCGTGTGGCTGCGCAGATAGCGGAGCAGGTACCGAATGCCCAGGTAGCCGCTGCCGGCCGCCGCCAGGAAACCCGCCGCCAGCGTGTACCACTCGGTGGCGATAGCGCCGGCCTGCACGACGCCCAGGAGGGAAAAGGCCGCCGCCCCCGCCACAATCGGGATGCCCATCAGGAAGGAAAAGCGCGCGGCCGAGTCACGGTCCAGCCCGCGGAGCAGCCCGGTGGAGATCGTCGCTCCCGAGCGCGAGATCCCCGGCGCGATGGCCACCCCCTGTGCCAGGCCGATCAGCAGGGCGTCCACCAGGCTGACGTCGCCCAGCAGCCGAGATCCCCGTGCCAGCCGGTCGCTCACGTACAAGATAACGCCCGTCACCAGCAGCAACAAGGCCACAGCGTGCGGCGAAGCAAAGAGCGCTTCGAACCAATCGTCTAGGAACACCCCC
>JAAZBY010000462.1 GCA_012513595.1 Chloroflexota bacterium | reverse complement strand
CGCGCTGGCGTCGGCAGCGGGGAGTGCCCGGAGCCCCCGCAGGCGGCCCTCTACGTCGTGGCCCGCAACCGCTCCGGCCTCCAGGCTCTCCTGCAGATCGACGGGCGCGACGCCCAGCCCCTGCCCCCCGACGCCGAGCGCCGCCTGGGCCCCCTGCCCGGCAACCTGGCCCACAAGTTCTACCCCCAGGTCACCGCTACGGACCCCGACGGGCGGGCGCTGGGGGTGGAGCGCGTCTCGGTCGAGCAGCCGCCCGACGCGGTGCCGGTGATGACGGTCGACATCCTGCCGCCGGAGGAGCGGGAGGAGAAGTGAGGGGCCGGGGCGGCCGGCTTGCCGCGGCGGGGGGTGCCGGCCTATACTCTCCCCGCGCGGCGGCCCGCCGACAACCACCCGCCTGCCAGGAGGAACGCCCCCGTGGATTGGAGCGCCCAGTCTCTGCCCCTGTACCTGACCTTCTTTGCCACCCTCACGGTCATTACCGACCCGTTGGGCAACCTGCTCCTCTTTCTCCTCTTCACCGAGGGGCACACCCCGCGCGAGTGGCGCAGGGTGGCGGCCGTCTCCACCGCGGCGGCGGCGCTCATCCTGGCCTTCTTTGCCCTTACCGGCGGCGCCGTGCTCGAGTTCTTTTCCGTCGAGCTGCCCGCCTTTCAGATTGCCGGCGGCCTCATCTTTTTCATTTACGGCCTGCAGATGCTCCGCCTGATCCCCTCCGGCATCCGCACTACCGAGCCGGAGGAGGAGGAGAGCATCACCAAAGAGAACGTGGCCCTGGTGCCGCTGGCCATCCCGCTGATCGCCGGGCCCGGCGCCATTACCACCGTCATGGTCTGGCGTGAGCGGCTGGCCGGCCCAGACCACCTGGTGCCCCTGATGGTCGCCATCGTGGCGGCCTGCCTGGTCTCTTTCCTCGTCTTCTTCTTTGGGCGCTGGCTGCGGCGGCTGCTGGGGATCAGCGGCATCCGCGTGGCCGAGCGGCTGATGGGCCTCTTTCTGGCCGTCATCGCCGTGCAGTTCGTCGTGCGGGGCATCCAGTCGCTCTGAGGGGCGCCGCGCTTATCTGAAGGAGGCCTCCGCAGCAGCAGAGCCTGCTTCATGCGCGCTCCCTCGCACCAAAAGGGGGGCGAACCACTGGTTCGCCCCCCTTGCCTTCCCTAGCGCCCCGCCTACAGGTCCGGCCCGTGCTCCCGACGGTAGCGCGCAGCCCCCACCAGGCCGAGCAACACGCCAAACAGTGACGAAAAGAAGGCCACAAAGCAGAGCAGATACGTGGGCACCAGCATCCCCAGGACCATCAGGAGCGGCAGAGCCACCCCCGCTAACACCAGCCCCAGCCCCAGCAAGATCTGCAGCAGCGGGTCCATCGGGTCTATCGGCCCCCTCAGCGGTACAGCCAGCACGACACGAAATGCTCCGCGCCCGGCTCGAACTCCGCAGGCACCTGCTGGTCGCACAGGCCGGGGATCATCTGCGCGCAGCGCGGGTGGAAGCGGCAGCCGGCCGGTGGGGTGATCAGGCTGGGTGGCTCTCCCGGCGGCACGTCCTTCAGCGTCGTGGCGTTGGCCGCGTCGGGGTCCGAAGTGGCCGCCAAGAGCGCGTGGGTGTAGGGGTGCAGCGGCCGGTCCAACAGGTCCTGCATCGGCGCCTTTTCCACCACCTGGCCCGCATACATCACAAAGATGCGCTCCGCAAAGTAGCGCACGGTCGATAGGTCGTGCGTGATGTACATCACCGCCAGGTGGTGCGAGACCTGCAGCGCGCGCAGCAGCTTGAGGATCTCCACCCGCACCGAGGCGTCGAGCATCGAGACCGGCTCGTCGGCCACGATCATGCGCGGCTGGAGGATCATGGCTCTGGCGATGACGACGCGCTGCTGCTGCCCGCCGCTCAACATGTGCGGGAACTTGGGCAGGATCTCGTCAAACGGGGTCAGCTTGACCTCTTCCATCGTCTTGAGGATGCGCGGCAGCCGCTCGGCGGCCGGCACCCCGTGGACGATGAGCGGCTCTTCGATGATGCGCTGCACCGTCATAAAGGGGGGCAGCGCCCCAAAGGGGTCCTGCTGGACGTAGCCCAGCTGCGAGCGGTACGCCTTCAGCCCGGCGGTCCGCATGTCGGCGACGGTCTCTCCCTGGAAGAGCACCTCGCCCCCCGTGGGCCGGTAGAGGCCCAGGATCGTCTTCATCAGGGTGGACTTGCCGCAGCCGCTCTCGCCCACCACGGCGACGGCCTCCCCCTGGCCCAGGTCAAAGCTCACGTCGTCCACGGCGTGGACGGAACCGGCGTGGCCAAAGGCCCAACGCCGCAGCTCAAAGTAGACGCGCAGATTGCGGACGCTCAGGAGCGGTACCTCGTCCGCGGCGACCGCGGCAGACGAGGGCACCCCTTCCACCAGGCGCGTTTCGATATCGGCTGACATGCTACTCTCCTGCTTTGCGGTGGCCTCTACCGTCGCGCTCACGCGGGCCGGGGTGTGTCGGCCGAGAACAACCAGCACTTGGCCTGGCCGCCGTCGCCGTCCTCAAAAAGGGGCGGCTCCTGGTCGCAGGCGGCGAACCGGAAGGAGCAGCGCTCGGCAAAGCGGCAGCCGGTGGGCGGGTCCAACAGGCTGGGCGGCTGGCCGGTGATGAACTCCGGCTCCTGATTGGCGCGCAGCCGCGGAACGCTGGCCATCAGCGCCTGCGAGTACGGGTGCGACGGCTTGCTGAAAAAGTGCACCGCGTCGTTCAGTTCCACGATCTGCCCGGCGTACATCACCGCCACCCGGTCGGCCAACTCGGAGGAGGTGGCGATGTCGTGGGTGATGAGGATAAAGCTGGCCTCCATCTCGCTCTTGATCTGCTTGAGCACGTTCATGATGTTGGCCTGGGTGAGCATGTCCAGCGCCGAGGTCGGCTCGTCCAGGACGATCAGGTCCGGCGAGGTGACCAGAGACATGGCGATGGCCACGCGCTGGCGCATCCCGCCCGACAGCTCAAAGGCGTAGCGCTGGGCAAAGGCCACCGGCACGCCGACGTGGTCGAACATGCGGTGCACCTGGGCCATGGCCTCCGCCTTGGACATGCCATAGTGGGTCATCATCGGCTCGGCCACCTGGTCACCCACGCGCAGCACCGGGTTGAGCGAGTTCATGGCCGCCTGCGGCTCCATGCTCATCTGCACCCAGCGCACGTCGTGGCGAAAGTCCTCGTCGTTCAGGCGCATGGTGTCGTTGCCGTTGATGAACACCCGCCCGGCATAGGTATGCACGTTGCGCGGCAAGAGCCGCAGGATGCCCTTGGCCAGCGAGGTCTTGCCGCAGCCCGACTCTCCGAGGATCACCAGCGCCTCACTGCGGCGCATGCTGAAACTTACCCTATCGACGGCCTGCACCACGCCCCCGGAGGTGCGAAAGTGCAATACCAGATCTTCGACGCGCAACAAGGCTTCTTCTACCATGGCCTACATCTCCCTCAACCGGGGGTTAAAGATGCGGTCCATGGCGAAGCCCAGCAGGGCAAAGCCGAGACCGGTGATCATCAACATCAGGGAAGGCTCCAGCAGCCAGTAGTACTGCCCGTGGAAGAGGGCGCCGTTGGCGCGCGCCTCGTCGATCAGCTTGCCCCACGTCGGCAGGACGGGGTCTCCCAGGCCCAACAGCGAGAGCGAGGCCTCCAGGAAGACGTAGGAGG
>JAAZBY010000461.1 GCA_012513595.1 Chloroflexota bacterium | reverse complement strand
GTGCTCTTGCCGGCGTTCGTGTAGCCGACGATGGCGATGACGGGCAGGCCGGCACGGCGCCTGCGGCGACGCTGCAGGCCGCGCTGCTGGCGGACCTGGTCCAGCTCGCGGCGCAGCTGGGTCATGCGACGAGAGATCTCGCGGCGGTCGATCTCCAGCTGCGTCTCACCGGGGCCGCGCAACCCGACGCCTCCCACGGCCTGCCGGGAGAGGTGCGTCCACATCCGCGTCAGCCGCGGTAGCCGGTAGGCGTACTGGGCGAGCTCGACCTGCAGGGCTCCCTCACGAGAACGGGCGTGCAGGGCAAAGATGTCGAGGATCAGGGCCGTGCGGTCGACGATGCGGGCCTGGATCCTGTCCTCGAGGGTGCGCAGCTGGGCCGGAGAGAGCTCATCGTCGAAGATGAGGACGCTGAAATCCAGCTCACGGCGCAGCGCCTCCAGCTCCTCGACCTTGCCAGAGCCGATGTAGGTGGCGGGGTTCACCGAAGTGAGGTGCTGAATGTCGCGGCCAACCACGGTCAGCCCGGCCGTGGCGGCCAGCTGGGCCAGTTCGTCGAGGGACTCCTCGGGGGTAAAGGTGCTGGCGGGGCCGCGCACAGACCCAGCGATGAGGTAGGCGCGCTCCGGGGCACCTGGCTCCGGTCGGTTCGTCTCCACATTGCTTCCGGTAGCTATGATCGTTCACCTGCCTCTCTGATGTGTGCCGTCAGGATCGTTGCGGCGCGCCGCCCGCAGCGCCCGATGACCAGGGCCGCCCTTAGGGCGCGTCGGTCGCCTGGGCGAAGGGCTGGCCCTCGAGCAGGGCCTGCAACACGTCCCCCACTCGCTGGAGGCTCTCGGCGCTGATCTTGTCGACCGTGTCGTGGGTGGTGTGCCAGTAGGGATAGTCAAAGTCGATCACCAGGGCGGCGCTGTTGCCGCGCTGCAGGAAGGGCGTGTGGTCGTCGAGTATCGAGTAGCGGTGCTCGGGGATGAACTGGCGGCGGTAGCCCAGGTCGTCCGCCACGGCCCACAGCCGTTCCTGCAGCCAGAGCGACGAGGTCCACTCATAGTACACCTGCTGGTCGGCGTCGCCGATCATGTCCACCACGATGACGTACTCGGCCCGACGGTCCAGGCTGTTGGCCATGTGCGTGGAGCCCACGCACCAGGGCCAGTCGTTCAGCTCCCCCTGGTCTTCCCCGTCAAAGAAGGCCAGCCAGATCTCGGCCTGGTCAGTGGCCTCCTCGCCGAGGGTGCGGGCCAGTTCGAGAAGGACGGCCGTGCCGCTGGCGCCGTCGTTGGCGCCGAGCACCGCTGCCGAACGGTTGTCGGGGTCGCGATCGGCGACGGGGCGCGTGTCAAAGTGGGTGCCGAGGATGATCAGGGGGCCGGAGCCCTTTTTCCCGATAACGTTGCGCAGGGGCATTTCGCCAAAGGCGAAGGACTGCTCCTCCACCTCCCAGCCAGTGCTCTTGAGGTGGGCGGCGATATAGTCGGCAGCCTGGCGGTTGGCCTCGCTGCCCACCGGGCGGGGCCCGAGGTCACACTGTGCCTGGACGTGGCGCAGGGCACGCTTGCCGCTGAATCCGCCGGCGGCCACGCCGCACGACGACACCATAGCGGCCAGGATGGCGAGCAACACGACGAGCAGCAGGCGGTGCGGTGCGTGGGCCAAGTCAGATGTCCTCCGTCGCGATGGCAGGGAAGGTGGCGCCGTCAAGTGGCGCGTTGGCCAGCAGGAACTCCTCCAGGTCGCGCTCGGCATGGGCCACCAGGGCCGCGTAGCGCTCGCGCTTCTTGCGCACCGGCGGGTCGAGCGGGGGAAAGAGGCCAAAGTTGGGCTTCATCGGCTGGAAGCCGCTGCTGGCCATGCCGGGGCCCTCGCTGCCGGAGGCCAGCTCGCCCCCCGAGATGTAGGCCAGCAGCGCGCCAAGCATGGTGGTGCGCGGGAAGGTGAGCGCCCCTTGCCCCAGGAGGTGGCGCGCCGCGTTCAGGCCGGCCACCAGGCCGCTGGCGGTCGACCCGACGTACCCTTCGGTGCCGGTGATCTGCCCGGCAAAGAAGAGATCGGGCCGAGTCCGGAACTGCGTGGTGGCTGTGAGCAGGCGCGGCGCATCCAGGAAGGTGTTGCGGTGCATCTGGCCAAAGCGCACCCACTCGGCCTTCTGCAGGCCGGGGATCAGGCCGAAGACACGCTTCTGCTCCGTCCAGGTCAGGTTGGTCTGAAAGCCGACCAGGTTATACAACGTGCCGGCGCGGTCATCCTGGCGCAGCTGCACCACCGCATAGGGCCGCCTCCCGGTGCGCGGGTCCGTGAGGCCCACGGGGCGCAGCGGCCCGTAGGCCAGGGCCAGCGGACCGCGGGCGGCTAGCACCTCGACGGGTAGGCAGGCCTCGAAGAAGCGCTGATCCTCGCGCTCGAAATCCCGCAGGGGGCGTCGCTCGGCGGAGACCAGGGCAGCCACCAGGGCGTCGTACTCCTCACGTGCCAGGGGCAGGTTGACGTAATCTGCATCGCCGTGGCCGTAGCGCGTGGCACGAAAGGCGTGCTCCTGGTCGATCGACTCGTACGTGACGATGGGGGCCATGGCGTCGTAAAAGTACAGGCTGGCCGCGCCGGTAAGGCGTGCCAGGGCCTCGGCCAGGCGGTCGGAAGTCAGCGGCCCGCTGGCCACGACGGTCGCCCCCTCGGCGGGGATCTCGGCGACCTCTTCGCGGATGACGCTGATGTTCGGGTGCTGCTCGACGGCTCGGGTGACAGCGCGGGCGAACGCTTCGCGCCCCACGGCCAGCGCCTCCCCAGCGGGGACGGCGGTCGCGTCGGCGCAGGCGATCAGCAAAGAGCCGAGACGGCGCAGTTCCCGCTTGAGCAGGCCCGGCGCGCGGTCCGCCAGGTTGGAGCCGAGCGAGTTGCTGCACACCAGCTCGGCCAGGTCGGCGGTCTGGTGTGCGGGGGTGGGGTGTGAGGGGCGCATCTCGTAGAGAGAGACGCGCACGCCGCGCGAGGCGGCCTGCCAGGCGGCCTCGCAGCCGGCCAGCCCACCACCGATGACGACTAACGAGGGATCTGGCGCCATTGTCGCTTCATGCTCCCTGACTCTGTGCAAAGCGCCCCAACGGATGATAGCATGATGCCGGGCGAGCAGCAAAGCGCCGGCCGCGCGGGCGAGGCCCCGACTGGGCGGGAGGGCTGGGCAAACTGATTGGTGCAGGGCCTTGTGCTGGCGTATACTAGTGCATAACACAATCGAACAGGAGAAGCCATATGGCGACAGACGTGCGCGCTGTAGCAGAGGCCGGTCAGCGCATCAGCGAGTCGGTGGGCCGGGTGATCGTTGGCAAGGAGGACGTGGTCCAGCTGATGCTGGTGGCCCTCTTTACCGAGGGGCATATCCTCCTGGAAGACGTGCCCGGCATCGGCAAGACGACGCTGGCCAAGGCCATGTCGCGGTCGCTGGGGTGTTCATTCCGGCGCATCCAGTTCACGCCCGACCTGCTCCCCTCGGATATCACCGGTGTGTCGGTCTACAATCAGGACTCTCGGCAGTTCGAGTTCCGCCCCGGGCCCCTCTTTGCCCAGATCGTGCTGGCCGACGAGATCAACCGCGCCGGCCCGCGCACGCAGAGCGCCCTCCTGGAGGCCATGCAAGAGCGCCAGGTGACCGTCGACGGGCAGACCCGCCCGCTGGCGCGCCCCTTCCTGGTCATGGCGACGCAGAACCCGATCGAGCTGGAGGGCACCTTCCCCCTGCCCGAGGCGCAGCTGGACCGCTTTCTCCTGCGGCTCAAGGTGGGCTACCCCGAATCGGATGAGGAGCGCGCCATCCTGCGCCGCTTCCGCCTCGATGATCCGCTCGAGTCTCTGCAGCCGGTAGTGGACGCCGGGGAGACCCGCGCGTTGACGCGCATCTGCCGCGAGGTGTACGTGCACGAAGTGGTCGAGGAGTACATCGTGGATCTGGTGCGGGCCACGCGCCAGACCGAGGACCTGGCCCTGGGGGCCAGCCCGCGGGGTTCCCTGGCGCTTTACCAGACCGCCCAAGCCCTGGCAGCCCTCGAGGGGCGCACCTACGTCCTGCCGGACGACGTCCAGCGGATGGTGGTGCCGGTGTTGGCGCACCGCCTGATCCCAGGGGCCAAGATGCGGCTGCGCGGCGAATCGGTCGAGGGCGTGCTGAACGCCGTGCTGGAGCGGGTGCCGGTGCCCGTGGAGGAGAACTGGGCCCAGGGAGCGCCCGCATGAACCGCCCGCCGTGGTGGTCGGTTCTCGTCATCCTCCTGATCCTGGCGCTGATCTTTCGGCGCGGGGCGCTGGCGGTCTTTTCGTTCATCCTGCTCCTGGCCACGCTGGCCTCCGAACTATGGGCGCGCTACAGCCTGAGCAACGTCACCTACCGCCGCGTGCTGGGTGACGCGCAGATCTCCTTCGGCGAAGAGACTACTCTGACGCTCGAGTTCACCAACGCCAAGCCGCTGCCCCTGGCCTGGCTGCTGGTGCGCGACCGCTACCCGCGGGGGGTGAACCTCCTCACGGAAGCGATCCAGGCCGGCGCCACCGGCCAGCAGGAGTTCTTGCTGACCATGGTGGCGCTACGCTGGTACGAGCGGTTGCGGCGGATCCACCGGGTGCAGGGGCCGCGTCGCGGGGTGTTTCAGTTCGGCCCGGCGCAGCTGAGCTCGGGGGACGTGTTCGGCTTTCGCCGGCAGTTCCGTGACGATGTGGGCGTCGAGCGGCTGACGGTCTACCCGAAGGTGGTGCCGGTGCACGAACTCGGCCTGCCCGCCGGGCGGCCTATGGGTGAGTGGGGGGCGCGGCGCAAGGTCGTCGAGGATCCCCTGCGCTTCTCCACCGTGCGCGAGTACACCCCGGGTGACAATCCCCGCTTCATCCACTGGAAGGCCACCGCGCGCACCGGCAGCCTGCAGAGCAAGGTGTTCGACCCGTCCGACACGCTCTCGGTGACGCTGGCCGTCGACGTGCGCACCCGGGCCCGCGCTTACGAGTACGTGCCCGAGTATCTCGAGTACGTCATCAGTACGGCGGCCTCGGTGGCCGTCCACGCCCTGGGCGAGCGGTATATGGTGGGCCTGGCGGCCAACGGCCTGGGCGAAGGGGGCGAGACCTGGGTACACATCAGGCCGGGCCGGCACCCGCAACAGGCTACCCAACTCCTGACGATGCTGGCCTCGCTGGAGCCGTTCCGCGGCCTGCCCTTTGAAGAGATGCTCTACAGCATTCAGGCCAGCCTGCCCTTCGGCAGCACCGTGGTGGCGGTGACGGCCGTCCCCACCCCCGGGCTGTACGAGGCGCTGCTTTCGCTGGAACAGACTGGGCACCGCGTGTTGCTCCTCACCGTGGGAGATGAGGAGCCCGCCGTACCCGAGCTGCTGAACAGCTACTATCTGGGGGGAACCGATGCCTGGCATCGACTTGAGGCGTTGGCGGTGGCTTGAGTCCGGCCTGATCCCGCTGGTCTCGGCGCTCATGCGTGTGGCCTGGGTCACGCCTCTCCTGCACTTTTGCCTGAACAACCTGTTCGTTATGCCGAGGGGCGTGCACTACCCGGCCTGGCTCGTCCTGGTGCTCCTGCTGGCGGCCAGCGCCCTTGACGGCCTGGTGCAGGAGCGCCCCGACGGGCCTGCTATCATGGCCGGAGCCGGGATGGCCGCCGTGCTGGTGGTGGTAGGGTATCTGTTTCGGCTGGACGTCGCCCATCTGGGGCGCTGGCTGATGCGCATCTTTGCGAACCTGACCGATTTCAGCACCGCCTTCCCGGCAACGCTCCTGGTGGTGATCGCCACGGCCCTCATCTGGCGCCGCGGGATGACCGTGGCCTGGCATGACTATGGCGAGCTGTTCCGCGGCTTTGTCACCGGTGTGCTGGTGCTGGGGTTCCTGCTCCTGGTTCCCAGCCCGGCGGCCTGGCTCTCCAACGGGCTCAGCATCTGGGGCTCGCTGATCGCCTTTGTCTTCTCAGCGCTGCTTTCCCTGGCTATGATCAGTGCCCACCAGACGCTGGCCGTGGAACGCCTGAAGGATGAGCGCGTCCCGCCGCTCAGCCGGCAGTGGGTCGTCGTGGTCGGCTCGATGGTGCTGGCCGTGATGCTGACGGGCTGGCTGGTTGCCCAGGTCCTTTCGCCCGATTCGGTAAAGGAGATCCTGCGCCTGGTACGCCCGGTGTGGGAGATCCTCAAGACGGGGATCATGTACGTCATCCTGGCCATTGCCTACGTCTTTTTCTGGGCGCTGGGGCCGCTCATCGACCTGATCCAGTCGCGAGTGGCGGCCAACTGGCAGGAGGCCACCAAGCGGGTGGCCGAGCGGCTCGAGGAGGAGATGCAAATGCCCGAGCCGGCCAAGACGGCCGGGCTGCCGCCGGCGCTGGTGATGGCCATTCGCATCCTCGTCGTCACCCTGCTGGTAGTGGGGGTGGCGGTGCTGCTCTACAGGGCCTACCGCCGGCGCGCGCGGCGCACGCGTACCGCGGTGACGGAACAGCGCGAGTCGGTGCTCTCCAGGGACCTGCTGGCACAGCAGCTGCGCGATCTGCTGGCCGGGTTGCGGCGTAAGCCTGCCGTGGCGCCCTTTCTGCAGGTCAGCGGGGAGGACCCCCGGGTGGCCATCCGGCGCCTCTATCGGCAGATGCTCGAGCGGCTGAGCGCCCTGGGGCGCGGCCGGCCCCCGCAGGTGACGCCCTACGCCTACTCCCGCAGCCTGGGCGACCTGCTTCCCAGCGAGGGCCCCGCCCTGCGCACCCTCACGGAGGCCTACCTGGTGGCCCGGTACGCCCCCGATCCGCCTACGGCCGCACAGGTGGACGAGGCCGGCAAGGCCTGGGAGAGTATTTCCTCACACCTGGGCGGCTGAGGGCCCGCACCCGCGCCGGCGGGCCGTGTTGGAGGAGGTCTCCGTGCGCGCGCTACGGCTTCACAAGTGGCCCTGGCTGGAGGCTGGCGTCATCCCGCTGGCCTCCGCCCTCATGCGGGTTGCCTGGCTGACCCCCCTGATTCGCCTTCTGCTCCATTCCGACGTCGTGGCCCCCCAAGGGGCGCGCTTCCCCGCCTGGCTGGTGCTCGGTCTGCTGGGCTCTGCCAACCTGCTGGCGCGCCGGCGAAGCCCCGTGCTGGGCACGTGCGCCGGGTTGCTGGCGGTGGGCGGCAGCGTCGCCTATGCCTTTCGGCTGGACCTGGCCCACCCGGCCGCCTGGTGGGCGAGCCTGGCGGCAAGCCAGGCGGACATCAGCGAGGGGTTCCCGGCGGTGCTGGTGGTGGTGCTGGCGGCGGGCGGCATCTGGTGGCGCGGCCTGACGGCCGTCTGGCACGACTACCGCGAGCTCTTTGTCGGCTTTGTGGTGGGCATGACGGTTCTGGGGCTGCTGATGCTGGCAGTCGAGCCGGCCTCCTGGGAGCGCCGCGGCCTGAACGTCTGGGGGGCTACGGCCGGGTTCATCCTCTCGGCGCTCGTGTCTCTGGCGCTGCTGGCCGTGTACGAGATGCTCTCCTGGGAGCGCTTCCGCGGGCGAGGCCCCGGGCTGAGCCGCTACTGGGTCACCGCGCTCGGCTCGGTGATGGCCGGCATTCTGGCGCTGGGTTGGGGCGTGGGGCAGGCCATCGCCTCAGACATGACCCACGAGCTGCTGCGGGCCCTGCGCCCCGTGGGCCAGGTTGCCGAGAAGGGCCTGGAGCTTTTCCTCTTGGCCGCAGGTTACCTGGCCTTTGAGGTGTTTGGCGGCCTGCTGGAGATTCTGAAGCGGATCATCGAGCGGACCCTGGGTGCCCTACTCATTATACTGAGGCTACTCTTTAGCCGGGGTGCTGAGGCCGTGGGCCAGGCGGCGGCCCGCTCGGGGGCGAGCGACCAGGCCGCCAGGGTGTTCTTCTGGGGGATGCTGCTGGGAATGCTAGCGTTCCTTTCCTACCTGGCGCTGCGGCGCTTTCGGCCCCTCTATGTCGAGGGCGCCATCGAGAAGCGCGAGTTCATCTGGTCGACCGCACTGCTCCTGGGGCAAATTCGCAGCGTGCTTCGTGGGCTGCGGCGGCCGCCGGCGCCCACGGCGTTCCTGCAGATGGGCGAGGCGGAAGAGGCGCGTCGGGCCATTCGCCGCTTGTACCGCGAGATGCTGGCCCGCCTCAGCCATGCCGGGCACGCCCGCCCGCCCAACCTGACCCCGCGGGCCTATGAGCAGACCGTCTCGGACCTGTTGCGCGGCGAGCGCCAGGCGCTGCACATCCTCACGGACGCCTACCTGGTGGCGCGCTACTCGCCAGAGGTGCCCAGCGACGCGCTGGTGCGGGAGGCGGGGCAGGCCATGCGGCGCATCGAGGCGCTGCTGGGAGGGCAGTAGCCGGCGGCGGGCGCGGCGCAAGCCGGCCGCCGCGCGCGGCCTACGCGTCGAACAGGTCTCCGCTGCGCCAGCGCAGGGGTACGGCACGGCAGGCGATGCCCAGCAGCCGGGCGACCGACTCTTCCAAGGGCCCCGTTGGGCCGCTGGTGGCGTAGATGCGGGTGGGCACGGCGCCGTCCGGGGCCACCAACCCCTCGCGCGCCAGGACGCGGGCCGTCTGCCGGGCGATCGCCTCGCTCGGCTCGACGAGCGCTACCCCGTCGCCGACGATGCTGCGCAGCGCCGGCACCACGAACGGGTAGTGCGTGCACCCTAGCACCAGGGTGTCGGCACCGGCCTCGAGCAGCGGCTCGACATAAGAGCGCAACAGGCCGACGGTGGCGGGGCTGTCGAGGTCGCCCGCCTCGATCCGCTCGACCAGGCCATGGCAGGTCTGCGAGAGGACGCGCGCCCCGTGCGCGTGCCGCTCGACGACCTCGCTGAACAGGCGGCCGCCAAAGGTGGCCGGGGTGGCCAGCACGCCGACCACGCCCGTGCGGGTGCGCTCCGCGGCGGGCTTGACGGCCGGCACCATGCCGATGACCGGCACTAGCGGGAAGGCCTCGCGTAGGCTGGCCAGGGCCGCGGCCGAGGCCGTGTTGCAGGCCACCACCAGGACCTTGGCGCCCCGAACGATGAGGTGCCGGGCGATGCCGGCGCTCAGGCGGCGGATATCCTCGGCCGAGCGCGACCCGTAGGGGCAGTTGGCCGAATCGGCCAGGTAGTAGTAGCTTTCCGCGGGGAGGGTCCCCAGGAGCGCCCGCAGCACCGACAGGCCCCCCACGCCGGAATCGAAGACGCCGATCGGTCCTAGCGGGTCACGCATCGATACACCTCCTGATGGCGGGCTGCGCCGCACAGGCCGCGCAGTAAGCGGCAAAGAGCGCTCGGGTGGCCGCGTCGTGGGGGGCCAGATCTTCCGGGTGCCACTGGACGCCGATCACAAAGTGGCCGTCTGCGCCGGCGGGCTCGATCGCCTCGATGATGCCGTCGGCGGCCCGTGCCGTCACGCGGAAGCCCTCGGCCAGGCGCTCGACGGCCTGGTGGTGCCGGCTGTTCACGTCGATCGCGAGGGGAGCATACCCGTCGTGCCCGTTACTGTAGATGGCGGCCAGCCGCGAGCCCGGGGCAACCTGCACGGCGTGCGCCCGATGCGGCGCCGGCGCGGCATCCTGGTGCGCCAGGGGGCCGGACACGTCCGAGGGGATGTCCTGGATCAGTGACCCGCCGGCGGCCACGTTGAGCAGCTGGATCCCGCGGCAGATGGCCAAGATCGGCAGGCCGTCGGCCAGGG
>JAAZBY010000460.1 GCA_012513595.1 Chloroflexota bacterium | reverse complement strand
GGGGGCCATCTTTGGGCTGGTGGGGGCGATGGTCATGTACCTGTTTACCCATCGACGGAACCTCGGGCGGTGGGGGCGGCAACGTCTGTCGAACCTGCTGGTGGTGGTCGGGCTGAACCTCATGTGGGGCTTTGTGGCCACCGGGATCGACATCTTTGGCCATATCGGCGGTCTGCTGGCCGGGCTGCTGTTGGGCTGGGCCTATTGCCCGCGCTACCAGGCCGTGCTACCGAGCCTGCCCTGGGAACCGGTCGGCCTGGTGGACGCCTTTTCCCGTCGCCGAGCCTGGCTGGCCACTGCTGGGGTGGTGACCGCCCTGTACCTGCTGGCTTGGGCTGGCATCATCCACTGGACGGCCGTGTACGGCGGCGTATGATCGTTGGAACAACTGGGGCGCAGCGGGCGTCTCCTCTGCGACGTACGCGCGCGCAATGTGGGTAGACAACCAATGGCAGGCTTTGTCTTCAAACGCATCCTCTTCATCATCTCGGTGAGCGTCGGCATCGTCTTCTTTTGCTTCTTTGGCCTGAACATGGCCTCGAACTCGCGCTCTCCCACGCCGTCCTACGACCCGCGCCCTCCCGCCCGGGCCGCGGCGCGCGCCACCCGCGCCTACCTGCGGGGCGTCCTGCGCGGCGACCTGGGCCAGTTTAACGAGCGGGTGAGCACGCAGACGCGCCGCCTCTCCGTAGCCGTTCGCCTGGCGGAGGCCTTCCCCCGCAGCCTGGGCCTGCTCGGCGCCGCCCTGGCGGTAGCGTCCGCCGTGGGCGTCCCGCTGGGAGCACTGGCGGCCACCCTGAAGCGCCCGACCCTCTCGGGCGCCACGATGACCTTCTCCCTTCTGGGCATCTCGCTGCCAAGCTTCTTCTTGGCCGCCCTGCTCCAGGCAGCCGAGATCGGCTGGTACCGCGCCACGGGCACGCGTCTGGTGCCGGTGGGGGGCTTTGGCTGGGACGCGCACATGATCCTCCCCGCCCTGGTGCTGGCCGCCCGACCGCTCGCCCACCTAGCCCGCATCTCTTTCGTCTCACTGCGAGACATAGAGGGGGAAGACTATGTCCGTACGGCACGCGCCAAGGGGCTGCCGCAGCGCATTGTCCTGGGCGTCCATGAGGCACGCAACGCCGCCGTGCCGATCCTGACGGCCTGGCCGTCTCGTTGCGCTTTTCCTTGGCCAGCCTGCCCATCGTCGAGTACTTTTTCGGCTGGCCCGGCATCGGCGCAGCCCTGCTGGACTGCATCCGCACCGGGCAGGCTGAGGCGGTGGCCGGCATGGCCATGGCCGTCGGGCTTACCTTCATGCTCGTGAACCTCGCCCTCGACTTGCTGTACCGCTTCGTCGATCCGCGGCTGCGCGAGCGCTCGCTGTAGGCAACAGGACAGATCACTTGATGCACTCTCTATCCAACCTTCTGCGCGCGATGCTCGGCCTGGGCCGCCGGGGCTATGCGGACCAGCTGCGCACCGGGCGCACGGCCGCCCACCGGGATATCCGCTGGGGCGTCGTCCTCCGCAACGGCCCCTTCCTGGTCGGCTCGGCGGTGGTGTTGGCGCTGATCATCCTGGTGGCCATCGGCCCCAGCCTGGCCAGCGAGAACCCCTACTATGCCGGCCTGGGCTCCATCGAGACGGTCGAGGGGCAGATCGTCACCGCCCCCTTTGCCCCCTCGCCGCGGTTCCCCCTCGGCTCTGACCGGTGGGGCCGCGACATGCTCAGCCTGCTCCTGTACGGCGCACGCAATACCCTGGTGGCCTGCGCCTTTGTCACCATGGTGCGCGTGGCCCTGGGCCTGGGGCTGGGCGCCCTGGCCGGCTGGCGAGCCGGCGGCTACCTGGACCGCCTCATCATGGGCATGGTGGAGATCCTGTCCTCGTTGCCGATGCTTCTGACGGGCATGATCCTGATCCTGGCGCTGGACGTACGCCGGGGGTTGGTGGCCTTCCTGATTGCCCTGTGCCTGATCGGCTGGGGTGAGGTGGCCCAGATGGTCCGCGGGGAGTTCATCGCCCTCCGAGAGCGCCCCTTCATCGAGGGGGCCCGCGTGGTGGGCGTGCGTGACTCGGGGATCGTCTGGAGGCACATCTTCCCGAGCGTGCTCCCCACGCTGGTGGTGCTGACGCTGATGGAGATGGGCTCGGTGCTGATGCTCCTTGGCGAGCTCGCCTTTGTGGGTATCTTTATCGGCGGGGGCTCGCTGACCACCGACGTCAACGACAGGACCGCGGTCATCGCTGACATCCCCGAATGGGGCGCTGTACTGGCCGACGCACGCGGCTATATGCGCTCCTACCCGTGGATGGTGCTCTCGCCTTCGGCGGCCTTTTTCGTTTCGGTGTTGGGCTTTAACCTGCTGGGTGAGGGGCTGCGCCGCATCACGCGCGACGCCGGGGTGAACACGGCCTCGATCATCTCCAGCCGCATTGTCGTCATCGGGGCCACCATCGCCTTGGCCACCTGGTACATTGCCGGGCAGATCGGCCCCAACGTCTCCTACGCCAAGCTGGCCTACGGGTTCGAGGGGCAGCGCGCGCTCGACCATGCCGAGGTCCTGGTGGGCCTCCAACAGGGGGATCCGGGCTTTGGCTCGGCGGGCGCCGAGGAAGCCGCCAACTATATCGCCGAGCAGTTCGAGGCCTACGGGCTGCTGCCCGCTGCCCAGGTCACCAGTTTCCTGCAGCCCGTCGAGCGGAAGGTGGCCCGCCGGCTGAGCACACCGTCGCTCGAGGTGCTCGCCGAGGACGGCAGCACCCGCCTGTCTCTGGCCCACGGCGCCGACTTTGGCGAGCAGGTGTACAACCATGGCGGGTCGGGCCAGGCCGAGGGGCCGCTGGTGTTCGTCGGCCTGGCCGCACACCCGCTGGACTATGGTGCCTACCGCGGGCTCGATCTGAACGGCAAGATCGCCGTCCTCCTGAAGGACGATCGCGCGCCCGCCTTTGACAGTGAGGCCCTCATCCGCGGAGCACGCGCCCTTCTGGTGATCACCGACGACGCCGATCCGCACACCGACTGGGCCGTCGCCACGGGGGCCTACATGGAGTACCCCCAGTTCCCGATCCTGCACGTGCGCCCTGAAGCGGCGGACCGGCTGTTGGCAGATTCGGGGTACGACGTCGCCGCGCTGCGGGAAGAGTTGGCCACCTTCCGAGAGCGGCAGGACTCGGCCGGCTGGTTCACCCTGCCCCTGGGCGTACAGGCGCGGACGCGGGTGGAGCTCTCCGAGCCGGAGATGCGCACCGGCTACAACGTGCTGGGCATCCTGACGGGCACCGACACCTCGCTGGACCGCGAGGCGTTTCTGGTCAGCGCTTCCTACGACTTTCCCGAGCCGGACCCCGGCGCGCCCTTTGTGGCGGCGGGAGAGGGCCCCGCGGGGGTCGGCGTCATGCTCGAAATGCTGCGCCTGTGGCACGAGCAAGGCTTCCAGCCGCGGCGCACCATCCTCGTGGCCGCCTGGAGCGGCGGGTACCTCTCCCGCTCGGGCGCGGCCACCTACGTCGAAGAGCGCTCGCTCTACACGCGGCTGGAGCGTCAGGCGGTGCTGCACCTGGGGAACGTGGGTAGCGGCGGCAGCACTCTGCGGATGAGCTCCGGCACTGCCGGCCTTGGGGCGCTGGCCGCACAGGGCTGCCAGAAGATGGGCGTGGCCCGCGAGGAGGGCCTGGCACCCTCGCGCCCCTACGAACGAGAGATCGCCGAGCGCTCCACCATCCTGCGCTGGAAGGACGCACCCGGCCCCTACTCCGGCCGCGACCTCGTCGCCAACCTCGACACCGACAGGCTGGGGCAGGCCGGCAACCTGGTGACCTACGTGCTGGTGACGGCCAGTCGCCAGTTCCACTACTGACGGAGAGATCGAGTGACCGACGGACAGGCCGGCAAAGGCAACGTCTGGCTGGCTCGCCTGGTAAAGGCCATGACGCTGGTTGTAATCGCCACGGCGGGCGCCGTGGCCTGGCTGTGGCTGGGTGGGTCCGCTCCAACACAGAGTTCCGACTATGTTCTGGCCTGCGTCGCCGGCGCCGACAACTCTGCGCTGAACTTGTACCTGATGGATGAGCACGGCCGCGAGCTGGCCCACCTGGCGGACGCCGAGGCCTACCACGTACCGCTGGCCTGGTCTCCCGATGGCAAGCGCCTGGCCACAGCGCGGTTCGGCGGCCGCGATGCCGGCCTGTACCTGGTCGAGTGGGAGGACGGAGTACCCCGTGAGCAGCAACTGATCGCCGCGTCGGGCTTTCTGCCGTCTGGGGCAGCCTGGTCGGCCGATGGAGGGCGCCTGGCGGTGCTCGGCAGCCCGACCCAGGGGGGCGCCGGCGCCTCCTCGATGCTGGCCGTGTGTGCGATGCCGGCCGCCTCCTGCCAGGCCAACCCGCTCCCCATCCGGTCCTTTGAGGCGGGCGGCGGCCTGAGCTGGACGCCGGACGGTGCTGCACTGATCTTCACCGGGATCGTCACGACGGAGGAGCCGCCATCTGCGCAGGGGCTCTTTGCCCCCCTGCGGTATGAGGTCGCTACGGGCGCCCTGCAGCGCATGGCGCTCAATGGCCTGTCTGCCACAGTATCGGCGCAGGGCCTAATCGCCTACGTCACCGTGCCGCCCGAAGCGCCGGGCATCTGGACCATGTCCGCGGGCGGCACCCCGCCGAACCTGCTCGGAGAGCTCGACACGCAGGGTTCCTGGTCATCCAACCTATCCTGGTCCCCGGACGGCAACCTGCTGGCCAGCCTGACGGACGACGATGGGTCCTCGACCCTCGGCATCTGGTCGCCCAGGGAGGGCCTGCTCGCCGAGTATCCCGCACCGTACGAGGAGCGGCACGCCAGCTATCTGCTGGCCTGGTCGCCCGATGGACGCTTCGTATCCTACACCCTGTACGCGGGAGAGAGCGGCACCACCCTGGTGATCGTGGACGTCTCCACGGGGGCCACGGACATGTGGCCGTTGGAGCCGGGCCTGCTGCGCGGGCATGCCCTATGGCGCCCCGGAGAGCACTGATGCTCCGTCCTACCATGCTAGTGCTGAACGAGGAGTAGCCTCTTGATCCGTCGGACACGACTCGACCACCTGGGGCGCAACGCCCTGTTGGGCCTCCTGGCGGCCCTCCTGATCGCCGAGGGGGGGCTCGTGTATCTCGGCTGGCTGGCCGTGGGGCGCCCGGCCGCGCCGGCGCCCGCTGCAGGCGTCCACCCCACCGCGGTGGCCAGCGCTCCGCCGCCCACCGCCGCGACGGCCGGCGAGGGCCCCGCCGGGCCCGTGGCCGCTTGGCGCCCGCCGGAATCGTGGGCGCCGCCGGCCCAGGGCGCCCTGGCCGCCTCCGGCGATCTCTTGGGCATCGCCCGTTACTTTGACGTCGAGGAGGCCATGGCCCACGTCGAGGCGCTGGCCGGGCCGGCCTTCGGCGGGAGGCAGCCGGGCACGCCCGAACACGCCGCCGCGGGAGAGTACATCGCCGACCGCTACGCGGAGTACGGCCTGCTGCCCGCCGGCAGCGAGGGCTTCTTTCAGCCTTTCACCGTGCCCTACGCCAGGGTCACTACCACCCCCACCCTGCGCATCACTGCGCCCAGCGGCCAGATGCGCAGCGACTTTCGCTTCCGGCAGGACTATGCCTACGCCTGGGGCGGCTACGCCGGCGGCGGGCAGGCCGCCGGCCCCGTCACTTGGGCGGGCGACTGCCTCGCCAAGGACTTTGGCGGGCTGGACGTCAGCGGCGGCATCGTCTTTTGCCGGGGCAGGGACTACGAAGAGGCTGAGCGGCAGGCCGTGGAGCACGGTGCCAGCGGTCTGCTCCTCCTCGCCGAGGTCGACACGCAGATCACGCGCCTGCGCACCTACCGCACGCCCGCCTACCTCCCCGCCAGCCTGCCCACCCTGTGGGTGGGCGATACGGTGGCCGCCTGGCTCCTGCGGGGCACCGGCTACCGGCCCAGCGACCTCTCGATCCTGTACGAATCGGTCCCCCTACAGAGCCACGCCGCCTTCACGGTGGAGATGGACGAGCCGGGCGAGGCGGAGGCGCGTAACGTCCTGGGCATCCTACCAGGGGCCGACCCCGAGCGGGCCGACGAGCTCCTCATCCTCGGCGCCCACTATGACCACCTGGGCACCGACGCCAACGGCGACGTGTACGCCGGCGCCAACGACGACGCCTCTGGCGTGGCCGCCCTGCTGGAGGTGGCCCGCTCCTGGCAGGAGGCCGGCTACGCCCCCGCCATCTCCGTCCTCTTTGCCTCGTGGGATAGTGAGGAGCAGGGGTTGCTCGGCGCAGCGCACTATGCCGCCAACCCCCTGATGCCGCTGACCCAGACCGTGGGGATGATCCAGCTGGACATGGTGGGGCTGGCCTCCGAGGGAGTGCTGCTCGTCGACGGCGACCTTAACCCGGTTGGGGCGCAGTTGATGGCCAGTGCGGGCCTGTTCGGCGTGCAGGCCGAGGGCTCCGGCAGCGATGGCGGCGCAGGCAGTGACCACGCCGTGTTCGCGCGTGCCGGGGTCGACGCGGCCCTGCTGATCTGGGATAACGCCGAGGTGCCCTACTACCACACCCCGGCGGACACCCCCGAGACCCTGCAGCCCGAGCGGCTGCAACTCGCGGGGGCCATCACCTCGCACGCCGCCCAGGCGCTCTCCTCGGCCGAGGGGAACGTGCGCACCCTGCTGGCCGCGCAGACGGAGGCCATCGCCGCTGGGGATGCCGCGGCCTACGTCGCCGCGCTGGACCCGGCGGACCCCGCCCTGCGCGAGGCGGGCCGCGCCTGGCTCCTCCCGCGCGCCGCAGCCGCCGGCACCTATACCGCCACGGCCACAGCGGTCCTGATCGAGGACACCTCGGCCATCGCCGAGGTCACCGCCCACCGCTCAGACGCCGAGGGGCAGAGCGTCCTGCTCGCCAAGTACCCCGTGCGGCTGGTGCGGCGTGACGGCGCCTGGTACACCAGCGGCCCGGCCTACCAGACCGCTGAGACGCCGCTCTTGGCGGCCCGCTTTGCGAGCCCCTGGCGTGCGCCACGGATCGAGCACGACGAGCTGGCCACCGGCTCGGCAGCCCCTGTAGTGCCCTCGAACACCGATGCCGACTGGGTCGCCGCGCTGGACGAGGTGGCCGCCCGGGTGTACGCCGCCCTGGGCTACACGCCCACGATGAGCACCACCGTCACCGTCTACCCCAACGACCTGGCCAGGCGCTGGCTGGCGCCCGGCGACACTTGGACGGAGGGCGCTGCGCTGCCCGCCGTCGAGGTCTCGCGGACCGCACCCCTCACCGAGACGGCCGTCAGCCTGGCCCTCGAGGGCCTGGGGCTGCCGACCGGCCAGGGCGCCTGGCTGCGCGCCGGCCTGCTGGACCTTTTGGCCGAGGGGCAGGCCCTCCCCGGCGGAGAGGAGGCCCTGGCGCAGGCGGGCGTCGGCCTGCCACAGGGCGCCTCTGCCGCACAAGTGCTGGCCGCCCCAGGCGCTCTCGCCGTCGAGGATCGCCGCGTGGCGCGCAGCCTGGCCGCCTATCTCGTGGCGCAGGAGGGCATCGAGGGCCTCGCGGCGCTGCTCCGCGACTGGGGCGCCGCGGGCAGCCTGGATGGCGCCCTGGCCGCCGGCGCGCAGCCCTGGCCTTCCTCGGCCGAGCTCGAAGCGGCCTGGCGCCACGCCGTAGCCGACCCCTGGCTCGCCGCCGCCGCCGGCATCGCCGAGACCCTGGAGCGCCGCAGCGCGGCCCTCGCTGCGGGCGATGGCGCGGCTTTCCTGGCCACCGTTTCCGCCGCTGACCCGCTCTATACGGCCGAGCAACGGGCCTGGTTCGAGGCCTCTGCCCCGCACCTGAGCACCTTTCAAGAGCAGGCCGAGGTCATCCTCCTGCGCGGCGATGAGGCACTGGCACGCCTGAGCGCCACGGGCGCGCCTGGGCAGAGCCAGACGGTGCGCTTTACGCGGCAGGGAGACTCCTGGCTGCTGGCCGGGCCCGACTGGCGCTCCGAGCCGGCGGGCGCCCTGCTGATCCGGCATGCCGGCCTGCCGCCGGAAGCTCTGGCGTCGCTCCGTTCTGCCGTCGAGCGCGCCGAGCGCCTAGTGACGGGCGACCTGGGGCTGCCCCTGCCGCGGCCGCTGGACGTGCGCGTCTACGAGAGCACGGCGCTGTACCAGTACGCCCTGGGGGTGGGCAGCACAACCACAGAGCCCGGGCACTCCGCGCCGGGCCAGCCCATCCTCATCTCCGCGGATCTGGCCCCCGCGCAGATGGCCCCATGGCTGGCCCGCCTGCTGGCGCGGGCGGCTCTCTCGGCCGCGGGCCTGCCCGACGGCGCCCTGAAGGAGGGCCTGGCCCTGCTGGAGGCGGCCCGCGTCGCCCCTGAGGAGGCCTGGACCCTCGAGGGCACCTACCTGCCCCCCGTGCGCGATGAGCTGCGCTACGGGCGCGTGGTCGCCTGGGAGCGCGAACCCGCCCCAGCCGGCGCCGAGCCGCCGGCGGCCACCGTGGGGCAGGCCTGGATGCTGTGGGACGGCATCGCCCACGACCTCGGCATGGGCACGGTGCGCGCCATGGCGCGGCGCCTGGCCCAGGGGCAGCCGCTGGTGGACGCCTTTGCCGCGGCCAGCGGGCGCTCCTTCGCCGACTGGGAACCGACGCGCCACGAACGGCTCGCTGCGGCCAACGTCTCCCCCGAGGAGTTGGCCACCGCCAAGGGTTTTGACCCCTCTCAGACCCTGGCCACGGTGCGCATGTTGTGCTCGGCGGACTTTTTCGGGCGCCAGACGGGCAGCCCCGGCGCCGAGGCCGCCGCCCGCTGGATCGCCACGGAGATGGCCGCCGCCGGCCTGCAGCCGGGCGCCGCCGACGGCACCTTTTCCCGCACGCAGCCCGTCTCGTACACGGCCCTGGTCGACGTGCCGGTGCTGTCGTTCCGCAATGACACCAGCGGCCAGGAGCTGGCCCTCCCCTACCCCGACGGGTTCCGCGTGTGGATCGGACAGTCGGCCGGCCGCGGTGAGGCCGACGCTGGCCTGGTCTGGCTGCCGGGAGGCTATGACGAGCGGATGGACCTGGGTGGGCGGGTCGTGCTCAAGCGGCTGGACGGGGAACCGCTCGAGGAGGCGGAGCAGGCCTACCTCCATGGGGCCGGGGGTCTCGTTCTGGTATCGCCGCGGGTGGACACCCTCACCCGGGCGCTGCCCGTCACTGGCGACGCGCCGCACACCCTGCCGGTGGTGCAGATCAGCGAGGAGACCTGGCGCGCCGTCCTGTCGTTGGCCGGGCTGACCACCCACCAGGCGCTGAACGCCCCGGCGGCGGCGCTGCTGCCCATCACCGCGCAGATGGCCGTGCCCTATGCGCCCGCCGCGCCGGCCGAGGCGCACGACGTGGTGGGCCTGCTGCCCGGCACGCGGCCCGGCGCTGCGCCCATCGTGGTGATGGCCCACTATGACGGGGTGGGCTCGCTGCCCGGCGGCACCCACTACCCCGGCGCCAACAAGGACGCCGCCGGCGTCGCCGTGCTGCTGGAGGCCGCCCGACGGCTGACCTCGAGCGGGCTGTCGCTCGAGCATCCCATCTACTTTATCGCCACAGGCGCCGAGGAGTGGGACATGGCCTCCACCCGGGCCTACCTCGCCGAGCCGTGGGCCCCACTGACGGAGACTCTCGGCGTGTTGGTGCTGGACCAGGTGGGCCAGGCCCGTAGCTACTATCTGACCTGGGATGGCGACAAGAGTCGCGAGGGGCGCCTCATGTATACGCTGGCACTGGCCGCCGAGCTGGTGGATCGCCGCGGCTCACCGGGCAGGTACCGGGGCGTAAACAGCCACCAGCTGTTCCAGCAGGCGGGCATCCCCACGGCGCTCCTCTTCTGGCCCGACGCGGACGACGTCCACCAGCCGGAGGACACTCCCGACACCCTCGACCTGGCCAAGCTGGCCGTCACGGGGGAGGTGCTGACCCTGACCCTCCTGATGCTTGGCGGGTAGCCAGGCGGCCGCGCGCCGGCACTTGGGCCGGTCTCGGTTGTTCTCAACTCCAAGAGGGTTTCTTGGTGCCCGGCCTTCATGGTATAATCGGCCGGGAGTCCACAGAGCAGTGCCCGAAAGGGACGGTGATGGTGCGCCCCAGGTTCAGGTTGCGCGGCCCCCTGCCCGAGATCGCCCGGGCTCGGCGTATGGCCGAGGTTCTCATCCGGAACGGGCTGGGCTTTGTTGCCGAGCGTTCCGGCCTGGCGCGCCTCGTCCCGATCTGGATCTCGCGGCGCGCCGCCGATGCCCAGACGGCCCGTCTGTCGGTGCCGGAGCGGGTGCGCAAGACGCTCGAAGACCTAGGGCCCACCTACATCAAGTTGGGCCAGGCCCTCAGCACCCGGCCTGACCTGTTGCCGGCCGACTTCATCGTCGAACTGAGCAAGCTGCTGGATGCCGCGCCCCCCGCCCCCACCGACGAGATCGTCGCCATCATCGAGCAGGAACTGGGCCAGCCGCTCGGCACGCTGTTCCGCGACTTTGAACCGGTGCCCATCGCCTCGGCCTCCATCGGCCAGGTGCACCGGGCCACCCTGCCCGACGGCACGGCCGTGGTCATCAAGGTGCAGCGCCCCGGCGTCGGGCAGACCATCCAGACGGACCTGAACATCCTGCTGGCCCAGGCCCGCTTTCTCGAGGCACGCTCGGAGGCTCTCCGCCACTACCACCTCGTGGCCGTGGTCGAGGAGCTCGCCGAGGCCCTGCGTGACGAGACCGACTATGCCCGCGAGGGCCGCCATGCCGATACGCTGCGCGCCCTGTCGGCGGGGGAAGGGGTACTGATCCCCCGGGTGTTCTGGCACCTTACCACTCGGCGCGTGATCACCCTGGAATACCTGGACGGCGTCAAGCTATCCGAACCGGAGCGCCTGCGCGCGATGGGCAGCGACCTGCCCGCCCTGGCCCGTAGCCTGGCCAACCTGTACCTAAAGCACGTCTTCGTCCATGGGGTGTTCCACGCCGACCCACACCCGGCCAACATCCTGGTCTGCGGGGAGCGGCTCGGCCTCATCGACTTTGGTTCGATGGGTTACCTCAGCCCGGCCATGCGCGACCGGCTCGGCGACCTCCTGTTCGCCCTGGTGCAGCAGGACGCCGACAGCATGGTCTACATCGTCATGGGCATGGGGGCCATCGGCCCGGGCTCGAACCGCGACGGCCTGCGGCTGGAGGTACAGCGGCTGATCGCGCGCTACTATGGCGCCTCGCTGGAGAGCGTGCCCATCACCGATTTCCTTGGCGACATGATGGGCGCCGCGTTGCGCCACGGCGTGCGCATGCCGGCCGACTTGGCGCTCCTGGTGCGCACCATGGTGGTGCTCGAGGGGGTGGTGCGCGGGCTCGACCCGACGCTGGAACTGACGGCCCTCATCGAGCCCTTTGCGCGGCGCCTGGTCAGCCAGAGGCTGTCGCTGCGGCGGACGTTCGTGGACGGCGTGCATACGCTCCGCGAACTGGAGACGCTGGCCCACGTGCTGCCCCGGCGCATCGACACCCTCACCGACCAGCTGGAACGGGGGAACATGACCCTGGGCTTTGACCTGCGCGGCCTGCCGCGCGCCATGCGCGGGCTGGACGCCATCGCCAACCGGCTGTCTTTCAGCATCGTCGTCGCGGCGCTGGTGGTGGGCTCGGCGCTCCTCTTGGCCGCTGGACCGGAAGTCGCGTTTCGCATACCCTTCACCCGCATCGCCCTGCCCATACCGGAGATCGGCTTTGTGATGGCGGCCCTGATGGGGGCCTGGCTCTTGTTTTCCATCATCAGATCGCGTGGCTTGTAGGCGCCGCCTGCGGCGCCCGTCGTTCCTATTGGCAGTGATATCAGCGAGAGGATAGGCACCATGCAGATACTCGTGACCGGCGGAGCCGGTTTCATCGGTTCACACGTCGTGGACGCCTGCCTGGCCGCCGGGCACCGAGTCTCCGTGGTGGACGATCTGTCGGCCGGCAAGCGTGAGAACGTCAACCCTGCCGCGACCCTGCACGTCGTGGACCTGTGTGACCAGGCCGCCCTGACGGAGGTGATCGCCAGGGAGCGCCCCGAGGTGATCTACCACCTGGCGGCCCGGGCCAATGTGCGTGAGTCGATGGTCAAGCCGGTGCTCTATGCTCAGGTGAACATCATCGGCTCGCTCAACCTGCTCGAGGCGGCCCGCGCCCACGGCTGCCGCAAGATCGTCTATGCCTCGACGGGGGGCGCCGCCTACGGTGAGCCGCAGTACCTCCCGGCCGACGAGGACCACCCCATCAACCCGCTGGACCCCTACGGCGCCAGCAAGCACCACGTCGAGCACTATCTGTTCATCTACAAGTTCAACTATGGGCTCGACTATACCGTCCTGCGCTTCCCCAACGTCTATGGCCCCCGCCAGGACCCCTACGGGGAGGCGGGCGTGGTCGCCATCTGGGCGAACCTGATGCTGAACGGCGGCCAGCCGGTGATCAACGGCAGCGGTGAGCAGGAGCGTGATTTCGTCTACGTGGCCGACATCGCCCGCGCCAACCTGCTGTCCATCGACAAGGGCGGTGGGACGATCATCAACCTCGGCTCGGGGATCGGCACGCCGATCATCGACGTCTTCCGCGCCCTGCGCGAGGCGACCGGCAGCACCTGCGCTGAGGCACACGCGCCGGCCAAGCTCGGCGAGGTCTTCCGCATCTATCTGAAGTCGGAGCGGGCCAGGGAGCTCTTCGGCTGGGAGCCGGAAGTCTCGCTTCGTGAGGGCCTGGCCCGCACGGTGGCGCACTTTCGCCAGGCCTGAAAGTTCCCGGTCATCCGCCCGGCCGGATGGGCCATCGGCCTCCCCGGGGAGCGACTGCGGGGTTCGCCCCGAGCATCCTGGCAACCACACACAGTAACAGAGGAGGATATCCGATGGGCAAGTATGCGATCGGCATCGACTTTGGCACCGAGTCTGCCCGTGCGGTGCTCGTCGACGTCGCCAACGGCGATGAGCTGGCCGCCGCGGTCTACCAGTACGCCGACGGCGTCATCGACGAGGTACTGCCCGGGACGGACATCCGCCTGGAGCCCGACTGGGCCCTGCAGAACCCGGCCGACTATGTCCGCGCCGTCCACGACACGGTGCCGCGGGCCCTGGCCGAGGCGGGCGTCTCGCCGGACGATGTCATCGGCCTGGGCATCGACTTTACCGCCTGCACCATGCTGCCCACCAAGGCCGACGGCACCCCCCTGTGTGCCCTGGAGGCCTACCGAGACAATCCCCACGCCTGGGTCAAGCTCTGGAAGCACCACGCCGC
>JAAZBY010000459.1 GCA_012513595.1 Chloroflexota bacterium | reverse complement strand
TGCCTGGCGGCGCTCCCAGGCCTCTTCGTCAAGCGGTTGGACGGGCAGCGGGCGTTGGGAAAGCAGCGTGGCGCGCACGGCGCGCTGCACCATGGCGAACACCTCGCGCGAGTGCCGAAAGCGCACCTCGCGCTTGGTGGGGTGGATGTTGACGTCGACATCCTCGGGGGGCATGTCGATGTTGAGCACCACCAGCGGGTAGCGCCTCTGGGGCAAGAGCGTCTGATAGGCCTGCGAGGCGGCGTAGGTGAGCGCATTGTCCTGCACCCAGCGGCGGTTGATGAAGAAGAGGATGTCGCTCCGGTTGGAGCGCTGCACGTCCGGCGCACTGATAAAGCCGTACACGCGCAGCGCGCCGCCTTCGGAGGACGTGGCCTCGATGGGCAGCATCCCCTCGGCGACGTCCAGCCCGTACACGGCCACCAGAACGTCGTAGAGGCTACCGGTTCCCGTGGTGCGCAGGACCTCGCGGCCGTTGTTGTGTAGGGTGAAGCGGATCTCCGGATAGGCCAGGGCGTAGGAGGAGGCCAATCGGGCGATGTGCCCCGATTCGGTGGTATCGGCGCGCAGGAACTTGAGCCGCGCGGGAGTGTTGAAGAAGAGGTTCTCGACCTCTACGCTGGTGCCAAAGGGGCGACCCTGCGCCTCAGGCTGGCCCAGCAGGCCGCCCTCCATGCGGATCAAGGTGCCCAGCTCTTCTCCGCGGGCGCGTGTGGCCAGGGAGAGGCGCGAGACCGCGCCGATGGAGGCCAGCGCCTCCCCGCGGAAGCCCAGCGTGCGCACCGTGTAGAGCTCCTCGGCGGAGGCCAACTTGCTGGTGGCGTGCCGAGAGAAAGCCAGGGGCACCTCGGCGGCGGGGATGCCGCAGCCGTTGTCGACCACCTGCACCAGCCTGCGCCCCCCCTGGGCGACCAACACCTGGATCGCGTCGGCGCCCGAGTCGATGGCGTTCTCGAGGAGCTCCTTGGCGACCGAGACGGGGCGCTCGATAACCTCTCCGGCAGCGATCTTGTCGGCGACATCGGGGGGCAACAGCCGAATGGGCATGGACACTTCCTGTGACTCTGCGACGCGGGCGGTGTGGAGATCTCATTGTACCATGGCGGTGGTGCGGGGCAATCGGCGGGGCCGGCGCAGGCCAGCGCGGCCGTCGGCGCGCACGCCGGCAGCGGCTTGCCGGCACTGCCAGTACGGCTAGAATGACGCCCATGTCTACGACTCCGGGAACACGCGGGAACCTCATACACTGGCTGCGGCGAGCCGCGGCCACCGGCAGGCAGCCTGCTGCCTTGGCCTTGGGCGTGCTGGCCATCTCGACCGCCTCGGTGCTGATCCGCCTGGC
The DNA here is from genome assembly GCA_012513595.1 of Chloroflexota bacterium. The sequence goes on along the minus strand of JAAZBY010000459.1, from coordinate 696 downwards.
GCAGGCGCCGGCCCTGGTGGTGGGGGGCTGGCGGCTGCTGTTGGCCTGGGTGGCGCTGACGCCGCTGGGCTGGCCCGCCTTCCGCCGCGAGGTCCGCAGACTGGCGCGGCGCGAGGCGCTGCTCCTGGCCCTCTCGGCGACGGCGCTGGCGGCGCACTTTGGCACCTGGATCACCTCGCTCTCGTACACGACGGTGGCCAGCTCGGTCATCCTGGTCACCACGACGCCGATCTACGTGGCGCTGGCCTCGCGCTTTCTATGGAGGGAGAGGATCAGCCGCACGCGGGGGTTGGCCATCGCGGTGGCCATGGCTGGGAGCGTCATCATCTCATACGGCGACCTGGCCATTTCTGGGCGCGCCCTGCTGGGGGATGCCCTGGCGGTGCTGGGCGCCCTGGCGATGGCCGCGCACCTGCTTCTCGGGCGGACCTTGCGGCGCCGCCTATCTACCTGGGCCTATGTGTGGCCGTGCTACGGCCTCGCTGGGCTGCTGCTCATGGCGATCTGCCTGGCCACGGGCCAGCCCGTGGTGGGGTTTGAGCGCGGTACCTACGTGGCGCTGGTACTCCTGGCCCTGGTGCCGCAGGTGCTCGGGCACACGGTGATCAACTGGGCGTTGGCGCACGTCTCGCCGCTCCTGGTGACCCTGTCGATCCTCGGCGAGCCGCTGGGAGCCAGCGCCCTGGCCTACGCGGT
>JAAZBY010000458.1 GCA_012513595.1 Chloroflexota bacterium | reverse complement strand
GTCGCGCTCGGGGATGTGGTTCTGGAAGGCAAAGCCGCCGCTCTCCTCGCCGCCGAGGATGGCGTTCACCCGCAGCATCTCGGGCGCCACGTACTTGAAGCCGACGCCCGTCTCATAGACCTCCACGCCGTAACGCTTGGCCAGCTTGTTGGCCATCACCGTGGTCGAGATGGTCTTGACCAGGGGGCCGCGCATCCCGCGGATCTCCAGCAGATAGTAGGCCAGCAGGGCATAGACCTGCACCTGGTTGACGAACTCGCCCCGTTCGTTGGCCAGGCCCACCCGGTCGGCATCGCCGTCGTTGGCCACGCCGGCACGGGCTCCCTGCTCGCGCACGGCCGCAAAGAGCCCCTGGAGGTTCTCCTCGATCGGCTCCGGGCGGCGCATCCCGGGGAAGAGCGGGTTGCGCTCGTTGTGGATCTCGTACACGGAGGTGCGGCCGCCAGCGAGAAGCATCGGCCACCAGCCCATGGCCACGCCCCACATCGGGTCGGCCACCAGGCGGAGGGCAGCATCCTTGATTGGCTGCACGTCGATGAGGCGGGCCAACTGCCCCAGGTAGGGCTCGCGGGCGTCGAACACCTTGATCATGCCGCTGCGCACGGCCTTGTCATAGTCGGCGCGCTCGATGCGCCCGGCGGTTTGGGCGGCGGCGATACGCTGCTCCACCTGCACCAGGGTCTCGGGATCGGCCGCTCCGGCATACGAGGAACGCAGCTTGAAGCCGTTGTCAGTGGGGGGATTGTGGCTGGCCGTGATCCAGATGCCGCCTGCCGCCTTGAGCGGCAGGATCGCGTACGAGTTCACCGGCGTCGGTTCGGCGCGGCTGGTCAGGTAGGCGCGCACGCCGTTGCCGGCCAGCACCTCGGCCACGGCACGGGCAAAGTCCTCGGACCGGTAGCGCGTGTCGTACCCGACCACCATGCCCCGCGAGGCCATCCCCTCGCTGATGATGTGCTCTGCCGTGCCCTGGGCGCAGTAGCGGACGTTCTGGAAGGTATAGTCCTCGCCCACGGCCGCACGCCATCCATCGGTGCCGAACTGGATCTTGGTCATGGTGCCCTCCACTCGCTAGCGGCCTGCGCCGGCGTCCGTAAGCTCTTTCAGATCGTTCTCTACCATCATGTGCACCAGTTCCTCAAAGCCGACCTGGGGCTGCCAACCCAGCTGCCGCTTGGCCTTGGAGGCATCGCCCACTAGCTGCTCGACCTCGGCCGGCCGCAGGAAGGCGGGATCGATGGTGACATAGTCGCGGTAGTTCAGGTCGACGTGGCGGAAGGCGCACTCCAGCAGTTCGCGCACGGAGTGTTGCGTGCCGGTGGCCACCACATAGTCCTCGGGACGCTCCTGCTGGAGCATCAGCCACATGGCCTGTACATAATCGCCAGCGTAGCCCCAGTCTCGCCGGGCGTCAAGGTTTCCCATGGGCAGGGTATCGGCCAGGCCCAGCTTGATCTTGGCCACCGCATGGCTGACCTTGCGCGTGACGAACTCTAGCCCACGCCGCGGCGACTCGTGGTTAAAGAGGATCCCCGAGACGGCGAACAGGTCGTAGCTCTCCCGGCAGTTCACCGTGATCCAGTGGCCATAG
>JAAZBY010000457.1 GCA_012513595.1 Chloroflexota bacterium | reverse complement strand
TGCCCGGGGACAACGCGAACCTGACGGTGGAGTTGATCACGCCGGTGGCGCTGGAAGTGGGCTCGCACTTTGCGATCCGCGAGGGGGGCCGCACCGTGGGCGCCGGCGTCCTGACCGAGCTCATTGGGTAGGGGGACTTCCCATCTAGCAGTCTGAGAGGAGGATGGGGAGAGAGCCTCCGATCGCGAGAAACGTCCCGCCGCCTGGCAGGGCGGCGGGACGCGCGAGACGACGGGGAGGGCTCTCGAACCGCCAGAGTATGGCCAAGCAGCGTATCAGGATTCGTCTCAAGGCATACGACCATCGCGTGTTGGATCAGTCGGCCAGGCAGATCGTCGAGTCTGCAGAGCGCACCGGCGCCGCGGTGGTCGGGCCGGTGCCGCTGCCCACGCGCGTGGAAAAGTTCAGCGTGGCGCGGTCGCCGTTCATCGACCGAGACTCGCGCGAGTCGCTGGAGATCCGCACCCACAAGCGTCTGATCGACGTGCTCGATCCGGATTCCAAGACGGTGGAGACGCTCATGCGGCTGGACCTGCCGGCTGGCGTAGACATCGAGATCACGCTGTAGCGCGCTCGGGCGACGGTGAAGCAAAGGGGGCAAGGGTAAGCCTTGTAGCCCGCCTAGGCAAAGGGCCCTAGTGGCTGCCGGATGAGGCCCCTGGAGAAGAGGATATGGCAAAGAGACAGGCTATTCTGGGTCGCAAAATCGGGATGACGCAGATCTTTACCGAGACGGGCGAGGTTGTTCCCGTCACGGTGATCGAGGCGGGTCCCTGTTACGTCACGCAGGTCAAGACCATGCAGAGCGATGGCTACAATGCCATCCAGATCGGGTTTGGCCGCCAGCGGCGTCTCAACAAGCCGGAGCGTGGCCACCTGAAGGATCTCCCCCCCCTGCGGGTCCTCCGCGAAGTACGCACCGATGACGTGGACCAGTACCAGGTCGGGCAGACCATTGACGTCAGCCTATTCGCGGCGGGCGACCTGGTGGACATTACGGGCACCTCGAAGGGCAGTGGGTTTGCCGGTGCCGTCAAGCGGCATCACTTCCGTGGCGGGCCCAAGACGCACGGCCAGTCTGACCGGCTGCGCGCGGTGGGCGCCATCGGGGCGACCTCGACCCCTGGGCGCGTGCTCAAGGGGATGCGCGGCCCGGGCCAGATGGGCAATGAGAGGGTGACGACGCATAACCTTGCTGTGGAGCTGGTCGACCCGGATCGAAATCTGCTTGCGGTCCGTGGTTCCGTGCCAGGGACGAAGGGCGGCCTGGTGATGATCAAGAAGGCCACCAAGACGAGCGAAGCTCGCAAGAAGAGTAACCTGGCCGGGTAGGGTACGGGCGATCCTCACCGAGGGGCCCGTAGGAACACGATTGCAGGAGAGACGACGATGCGAGTTCCAGTTCGCAATATGGCCGGGGAAACGGTCGACGAAGTTGAGCTGCGCGACGACGTATTCGGGATTGAGCCCAACGTTGCGGTGATGCACCAGGCGGTGGTGCGGCAGCAGGCCAACGCCCGTGCCGGGACGGCCAAGACCAAGTCGCGTGGCGAGGTGCGTGGTGGCGGCGCCAAGCCCTGGCGCCAGAAGGGCACCGGGCGGGCGCGGCAGGGCAGCATTCGCTCACCGCAGTGGGTGGGGGGTGGCGTGGTCTTTGGCCCCACTCCGCGTAGCTTTACCAAGCGGATGAACCGCAAGATGCGGCGTTTGGCGTTGCGCTCGGCGCTGTCGGTCAAGGCAGGGGCCCAGCAGCTGGTGGTGCTCGACGCGCTGGCCATGGAGCAGCCGCGCACCAAGGATATGAACGCCTTCCTCGAGCGGCTGAACGTTGGCACGACGGCGCTGATCCTCCTGAGCGACAGGAATGACAACGTCGAGCTGTCGGCGCGCAACCTGTCGAACGTCAAGACCATCATGCCGAGCTGCCTGAGCGTGCGCGATCTGCTCAACTATGACTACCTGTTGGCGGATCGCGAGGCCGTAACGTTGGTGCAGGACTGGCTGGGAGCGGCCTCCTAGCCTGGGCGCCCGGGAGCGGGTGCACGCTGGCAGGCTCAGGAAGGGATGGAGAGCAACGCAATGCACGTATACCAGGTTATTAAGCGGCCCGTCATGACCGAGAAGAGCAACGCACTGTCCGATGCGTTCAACCGCTACACGTTCGAGGTCGATCCACGGGCGAACAAGGTGCAGATCGCGGATGCCGTGGCGCGGGTCTTTGGCGTCAACGTCGTCAGCGTGCGCGTCATGAACGTGCGCGGTAAGCGCCGGCGCATGGGGCGGCACAGCGGGTTCAGCCCTGACTGGAAGAAGGCAGTGGTCACGCTGGCGGCCGGGGAGAGCATCGCCTTCTTCGAGGGCGTCTAGGCCTCGTGGAAGGACGGCGTCGCGCCCCGCGCCGCGCCGCACTGGGAAGTACTGAGGGGATTAGCAATGGCTATCAAGACATACAAGCCCACAACGCCTTCTCGCCGGGGGATGACCGGGTCCGCGTTTGAGACGATCACCAAGTCCAAGCCGGAACGCGCCTTGCTCCGCCCGTTGAGCAAGCGCGCCGGGCGTAACAACCGCGGAGTGATCACGGTGCGGCACCAGGGCGGGGGCCACAAGCGCCAGTACCGCGTGATCGACTTTAAGCGAGACAAGATCGACATCCCCTGCCGGGTGGATGCGATCGAGTATGACCCGAACCGCTCGGCGCGTATCGCTTTGCTGGTATACGCAGACGGGGAGAAGCGCTATATCCTGGCGCCGCTGGGCATCTCGGTGGGCGACACGCTCATGTCCGGCGAGAATGCCGAGATCCGGCCGGGGAACGCCCTGCCGCTGGACCGCATCCCGCTGGGCACCACCGTGCACAACGTGGAGCTGCAGCGCGGGCGCGGCGGGCAGATGGCCCGCTCCGCTGGGACGTCGGCGCAGCTCCTGGCCAAGGAGGGCGAGCTTGCCACGCTGCGTCTGCCCTCTGGCGAGGTGCGCATGGTGCGCCGTGAGTGCATGGCCACCATTGGCCAGGTCGGCAACACGGACCATGGCAACATCAAGCTGGGAAAGGCTGGCCGCAACCGCTGGCTGGGCGTCCGTCCTGGCACGCGCGGCTCGGCTATGACCCCTCGAGACCACCCGCATGGTGGCGGCGAGGGCAAGGCGCCGATCGGGATGTCGTCGCCCAAGACGCC
>JAAZBY010000456.1 GCA_012513595.1 Chloroflexota bacterium | reverse complement strand
GGCAGTAACTGACAGAGTATAACATATTCACCGGAGGGCCACAAAACGCCGTGCCCCGTCTTTCCCGCCTGCCCGCCCGCCCCATCCGCCTCCTGGCCCGGGCGGCGCGCCTGGGTGCCCTGCTCCTTCTGACCTACGTCCTCAGCGCGCCACCGCAGCGCCCCGTCGTCCTCGGCCCGCCGCAGACGGTCGTTACCCGCAACCCCCTGATCGGCGTGCACACCCGCCTGACCGATGAGGTCGAGGAATGGAAGGTCCAGCGCACCCTGCAGATGGTCCGCGAGATGGGCAGCCCCTGGGTCGTGGAGTACTTTCCCTGGGGCTACTATGAGCCCGCCAAGGGGCGCTACGACTGGAGCCACCCGGACATGGTCATCGAGCACGCCGTCAACCAGGCGTTGCGCCTGATCGCCCGCATCGACTTTGTGCCCGAGTGGGCCCGCCCGCCGGAGACCACCTACCGCTACCTGGATCGCGACCACTTCCAGGACTATGCCGACTTTGTGGGCGCCTTTGTGCGCCGCTACCGTGGCAAGGTCGGCCACGTGATCGTCTGGAATGAGCCCAACCTCGCCTTCGAGTGGGGCTATCGCCTTCCGGATCCGGAAGCCTACACGGAGCTCCTGCGCCGGACCTACCGGGCCGCCAAGGAAGCCGACCCCGCTGTGGAGGTGTTGGCCGCCGGCCTGGCCCCCACTCTGGCGCCCCCGGGGAGCGAGTGGGGCATGGACGACCTGGTCTTCCTCCAGCGCATGTACGACGCCGGCGCGGCGCCCTTCTTGGACGGGCTGGCCATCCACGCCTACGGCCTGACCGCCCCGCCCGACGACCCGGCTGACCCCGAGCAGATCAACTACGCCCGCGCGGAGCTCCTGCGAGAGGTGATGGTGCGAAACGGTGATGCAGCCAAGCCCGCCTACATCACCGAAGGGGGCTGGAACGACCACCCCCGCTGGACCAAGGCCGTGCGCGCTTACCAGCGCATTGCATACACGGTGCGCGCCTACGAAAAGGCGCTCGAGGAGTGGCCCTGGTGCCGGGCGGTAGCGCTGTGGGCCTTTCGCTACCCCTGGCCGCAGCACACCTACCAGGACTACTATACCTTCGTGTCACCCGAGTTTGTGGCCAAGCCGGTCTATACAGACGTGGCCCACTATGCCGCCGGGGAGACCTACGAGTACCTGGAGGCGGCGCCATGACGCGAGCCAGCCCTTACGTGCTCCGTTGGGCCTGGCGCGTCGCGCCCCTGTTGGCCCTGGCGCTGGCGGGGTGGCTGGCACTCCGTAGCGGGGCGCTGTTTGGCGAGCGGGACCGCACCTGGGCGCGTATCCAGCGCGAAGGCGTCCTGCGGGTGGGGATGGACGCCTCGTACCCGCCCTTTGAGGTGGTCGATGCCGAGGGTCGCTTCTTCGGCTACGACGTGGACCTGGCCCGCGCCCTGGCCGAGCGCTGGGGCGCCGAGGTGCAGTGCGTCAACGTCCACTTTGACGGGCTGTACGATGCCCTGCGGGCCGATAAGTTCGACCTGATCATCTCTGCCCTGCCCTACGACCGCACCCTGACCCGCGACCTGCGCTACTCGCAGTCCTACTGGAACGCCGGGCAGGTGCTGCTGGTGCGTGACGCTGCCGACGCCCCCGCCTCCGTCCGTGACCTGCGCGGCCAGCGCGTGGCCGTGGAGTTGGGTGCCGAGGGGCACCAGCTGGCCCGCCGCCTCTCACGAGACGACGCCCTGGACCTCGACATCCTCCCCTCCCGTGAGCCGGAGGACATGCTGGCCCTCATGGACGACCCGACGGTGGCCGCACTCATCTGTGACCGGATGCAGGCCACGGGCTACCTGGCCCAGCGCCCCGGCTGGCGGATCGCCGGGGAGCCGCTCACCGACGAGCCCCTGGTCATTGCGGCGCTGCTGGATGCCCCGGACCTGATCGGCGAGGTGGACGCGGCACTCACGGCCTGGCGCGCCGACGGCACTCTCGAGGCCCT
>JAAZBY010000455.1 GCA_012513595.1 Chloroflexota bacterium | reverse complement strand
GGCATCGCCGGCGTCGGCGCGGCCATCGCCGCGGCCCGCGGGGGCTGCAAGACGCTCCTCATCGAGTGGGCCTCGGGGCTGGGGGGCCTAGCCACCATGGGCCTCGTGAACATCCCGCTGGACTTTGTCTCCGGGATCGGCCAGGAGATGTTTGACGCCCTCGTCAAGGTAGACGGCCTGTGGCACCGGAACTCGGACCCGGAGAAGCACAAGTTGGTCCTGGACCGCATGGTGCAGGCGGCGGGCTGTGACCTGCTGCTCACCACGCACGTGGTGGAGTCCATCATGGATGGGGACCGCATCTGCGGCGTGGTGGTGGAGAGCAAGTCCGGGCGCGAGGCCATCCTGGCGCAGCGAGTCATCGACTGCTCGGGAGACGCCGACGCGGCCGCGTTTGCGGGGGCCGAGTTCGCCGTGGGCCGCAAGGAAGACGGCTACACCCAGGGCACCTCGCTGGAATTCCGCTTGGGCGGCGTGGACTGGGATCGCTACTCGGACTGGAAGGGCAACGACCCCAAGTGGATCGCGCTCATCAAGCAGGCCCTCATCGATGGGGACCTCCCCTACGAGATCGACAACCATCTGAACTGGATCACCCACGTTCCGGGCAGGCCGGAGCACGTGGGCCAGGACGAGGTGTCCATCTGCTTCGCCCACTCGCGCCGCTGCCGGCCCCTGGACAAGCGCGACCTTACCCGCATGTATCTTGAGGGCCGCGAGCAGTGCGACATCCTGGCCAAGTTCATCAAGAAGCGTGTGCCCGGGTTCGAGAACTCCTGGCTGGTGGATACGGGCTCCCTCCTGGGCGTCCGTGACAGCCGCCGCATCGTCGGAGAGTATGTGCTCACCGCCCGGGACTTGGCCTCGCTGCAAAAGTTCGACGACGTCGTCACGATCTCCCACCACGGCTATGACATCCATGGCCCGGTGGAGGCGGGCAACATCAAGTGGGTGGAGATGGAGGTGGAGGGCCAGACTCGCTACGTCATCTGTAATGCCAGCGGCTTCTCCTCCAGCTTTGACCCGCCGGGGGGCAAGGACGTCCTCACCAACTACTGGGGCGGGACGGAGTTTGATCCGCAAGGATTCTACGACATCCCCTACCGCTCCCTGGTGCCAGTGAAGGTGGACAACCTGCTGGTGGCGGGCCGCTGTCTCTCGGCGACGTTTGAGGCACAGTCGGGGACGCGACTGATCATGGCCTGCCACACCATGGGCCAGGCGGCGGGGACGGCGACGGCGCTGTCGCTGAAACACGGGATACCGCCGCGGAAGGTGGACGTGCGGGAGTTGCAGCGCAAGCTGATGGCTGATGGCGTGAACCTCGCCCAGGCTACTCGCGAGGTGGCCGGCGTCCGCGAGAAGGCCTGAGAACAGAAGCCACGGTGTACGACCCCGAGCATCCTTGGGCTCTGATCGATCGTACCGACGATGCGCGGTGGCAAGGGCCGCCGCAGAGAGCACAGCAGGAGGTGCCCAGATGCGGAATGGTTACGCTCACATGGTTCAGGACGACCTGACAGGGTAGTATATGGAGGCGCAAATACCACATAGTAGCTCATCGAATGATAGACCCAGAACGCACTAGCACTCTGGGTGTTCCCACAGCATCTAGACCACATAATTATGTAGAAGCGTACTAAGGGCGGATTTGGAGGGATCATGATCGCAGTGCATCGAACCGACCAAGGCATCCTGGAGCCCCAGCGGGCCCTGCGGCTGGAGGGGGAGTACGACGTAGTGGTCGTTGGCGGCGGCATCGCCGGCGTCGGCGCGGCCATCGCCGCGGCCCGCGGGGGCTGCAAGACGCTCCTCATCGAGTGGGCCTCGGGGCTGGGGGGCCTAGCCACCATGGGCCTCGTGAACATCCCGCTGGACTTTG
>JAAZBY010000454.1 GCA_012513595.1 Chloroflexota bacterium | reverse complement strand
GCCGCACGCATCGGCATCCCCGTGCCCAAGAGCACCCGCTCCGCGCCGAACCGCGTGCACAGGAGCTCCACCCCGCGGTGTACGGTATAGTAGGACGTCTCCACATGCAGGTTGGGGAAGCGGCTCAGCAGCGCGCACAGGCGGTGGCTGCCGCCCATGTCGGCGCTACAGAGGACGATGTTCAGCCTTGGCAGCGCGGCGCACACCTCGGCCAGGCCATCCCAGTCGGTGGCCTGCTCGGCCCAGTGCCGCTGCCCAAAGTCGACCCACACCGGCACCCCGTGCGCCTCGAGCGTGGCCAGGAGCTCGCCCGCCTGCCACATCCTCAGAGAGTAGGCCTGCTCTCGCGGGAAGAGGCGCGCCGCCCGCACGCCGGCCGCGCGCATGGCCGCCGCCAGCGCCTCCGGCGGGTCCATCTCGCCGCCGTAATGCGGCATCAGGACCCAGGCCGGCTCCAGGGTGGGATAGGGCTCCAGCTCCGCCACCAGGCGCACGTTCTCCGGCTGGGCATCGGCCACCACGGCGTCAACCGAGTAGACCAGCGCGCCAGAGAGGCCGTTGCGTGACAGGGCGGCCCACAGCGCGGCCGCGCTGGTCGGCGTGCCCGCCGGGGAGGTCGGCCACCTCCCCAAACCGCAGTTGCTGTCCAAGAGGGGCGCTGAGGCCCAGGCATCCATCGTCCGTCTCTCCTCCGTCGCGCCCGCGCCCCCCGGGGCGCGGCATACCGTCAGCGGCCGGCCAGCAGGGTGCGCGCCAGGGCCTGCGCCTCGTCGGCCGTGGGCTGCCCGTTGAAGCCGCCCGCGATGGTCGTCGTCATCGCCCCGCACACCGCCCCCAGCGCAAGGCACTCCTCCAGCGGCCGGCCGCGCAGCCAGCCGGCCAGGAAGCCGGCGTCAAAGGTGTCTCCGGCGCCGGTGGTGTCGACCACCTCAACCGGCAGGGCCGGCACGCGGACGATCTCGAGCGGGTCGCTCGCTGAGGACCGTTGCGCCCCGACGGCCCCCTCCTCGCCCATCTTGACGGCCACCACCGGCACGCGGGCCGACATGGCCTCCAGCGCCTCAGAGAAGGTCTGCCGGGCGCTGATGGCCATGAGCTCGGCCATGTTGGGCAGAAACACGTCCAGATGCTCAAAGAACCCGGGCAGCTCCCAGACGCCGGCCGGGTCCCAGTTCGTGTCGAGCGAGACGGTGGCCCCCGCCTCGTGCGCCCGGCGCATCATGGCGGGAATGCTGGGGCGCAAACGCGTCAGGATGAAGGGGCTGGCCACGTGCAAGTGGCGCGCCTGGGCGTACCACTCGGCGCGGACGTCCTCCGGCCCCACCGCGGCGATGGAGCCGAGGTAGGTCAGCATGGCGCGATCCTGCCCCTTGGAGAGGAGCACGGTGACCCCGGTCTTGATCTGCGGGTCGACGTGGACGTGCGAGGTATCTACCCCCGCCTCGTTCAGGGCCTCCACCATAAAGTGGCCGAGCAGGTCATCCCCCACGCGCGAGGCGTAGAGCACCTTCAGCCCCAGCTTGGCCGCCGCGGCGGCAAAGATCCCCGATGAGCTGCCCGCGCAGATGGAGACGTCGTCGATCAGTTTCTCCACCTGGCCGAACTCCGGGTCCACATCCCCGGTGAGGAGGATGTCGGCGTTCAGCTCACCCACCACCATCAGGTCGTACGGTCGCTGAGTCATGAGCGGCTATGTACTCCATCCAGCTTGATCGCCATGGTCACGTTGCGCGGCCGATCCGGGTTCAGGCCCCGCCCCATCGAGCGGTAGTAGGCCAAGAGCTGCAGGAAGGGCAGGTAGAGCACCGCGCCGGCCCGCTCAGAGACGTCGGCCGCCAGGTCCAGCGCGCCGTCGTAGGTCTCGGGCAGGCCCGCCAGGCGGTTGCCGACCAGGACGATGCGGGCCCCCCGGGCGCGCAGGTCCTCGAGGACGCCCAGCTCGTACTCACGCATCCCCTCGGAGAGAAGCGCCACCACCAGGTGTTCCCCGTCGACGAGCGACATCGGCCCGTGGCGGAACTCCATAAAGTGGTACGGCTCGGCCACCGACAGCGACATCTCCTTCATCTTGACCGTGGCCTCGCTGGCCAGGCCGAACAGCGGCCCCGAGCCGAGGTAGGTGATCCGCTTGATGGTCTCATCCGTGCCCACGCGCTCGGCCAGCGGCATCGACCGCTCGATGACGCCGGCGGCCAGCGCCGGGAGCAGCCGCAGCTCGCCCAGCAACCCCTCGTCCTCGGCGGCCACGGCGGCCAGCGCCTGCGCGGCCACCAACATGCCGGCGAAGGAGCGCGTCTGCGCAAAACTCTCCTCGCGGCCCGCGGCGATCTCGATCACCGCGTCGGAGGCGGCCGCCAGCGCCGACTGCCCGTAGCAGCCGATGGTCAGCGCGGCGGAGCCCCGCTCCTTCAGCCGCTCGACCGCCATGGTCGTCTCGCTGGTCTCTCCGGAGCGGGAAAGGGCAATGACCAGGGGTCTGTCATCGGCGGGGACGATGGTGTCGGTCTGCAGCCCCACTTCGGAGGAGGGCACCCCGCGGCAGCGCCTGCCGGTGACGCGGGCCATGAACGGCGCCGCAAAGAGCGCCAGGTAGTGCGTGGACCCGCAGCCGATGAACAGGTGTTCGCGGTCGCGGTTGGCTTCCAGCAGGCTTTCCAGCGCCGGGCGCTGGTGATCCACCGCGTCGAGGGCACCCTGCCAGCTGGCGGCCTGCGTCGTGATCTCTCGGTAAGAATGCTGTCCTGGCGTCGTCATGCTGCTCCTTCCGTGTCTGGGCTCTTCTTATAGCACAGCAAGACCGGCGCGGCAAGGCGCGGCCGGCAGCGCTTGACCGGCAGCCCCCCGCGTGCTACAAGTGGTCGAAGATGACCGTTGGCGCAGGGTGCTTTCCGCGGTGCGTCCGGTCGGCGCCCGGTGCCCCCGTACCGCAACCAGGACAGGAGCGAACATGATCATCGATACGCACATCCACCTGTGGGATCGCCTGCACGGAGACGACCTCGGCATCGACCGCCAGGCGCTCTCCTGGGGGCGGGCCCGCGAGGGCGACCAGATCTACTACGCCGCGCCGCCCTCCTTTGCCGATTCGCGCAGCACCTATGAGCTGGCCCTGGCGCACATGGCCTACGCCGGGGTCGATCGCGCCGTCGTCCTGCAAGAGTTCATGGACGGCAAGCAGGACGATTACCTCGCCGAGGTGCGCCGGCGAGAGCCCGAACGCTTCTCCTGCGTGGCCCTGTTTGACAAGCACTATTACGAGGACCCCCGCGCGGCCTTTGCCGCAGCCATCAGCGAGAAGCGGCTGCAGGGCTTCCTGGTCAAAACGCCCAGCCCCTTCCCCGACCTGGTCACCCGGCCGCTGATGCCGGTGTGGGAGGCCTGCGCTGAGCGGGGCCTGCCCGTGGTGCTCAAGAACGGGGACCCGGCCACCATCCGCGAACTGGTGGCGGCTGTGCCCGGGCTCAAGGTGGTCTTTTCGCACTTTGCGGGGGCCTCCGGCCCGATCGAGGATTTCCGTGCCAGGCTGGCCATCGCGGCCGATAGCGAGCACGTGACCATCGATTCTGGCGGGCTGACCTACCGGCACCGTTACCCGTTCGTGCGCTGCCAGGAGCTCCTCCAGGAGGCCGTCGAGACGGTCGGGGCGGGCAAGATCGCCTGGGGCTCCGACTATCCCCGGCCGGGGCTGGTGGCCGAGGCGTCGTACAAGCAGCAGCTCGAGTTCATCACCGTCGAGTGCACCTTCCTCTCCGACGCCGAGCGTGCCGAGATCCTCAGCGGCACGGCGCTGCGCGTCTACCAGTGGGGCGCCTGAGCTCCGCCCGGCGCGTCGCATCCTGAGAGCAACGAAGGGCCGGGGCACACCGCATGGTGTGCCCCGGCCCTCGTGTTATAGTGGTTGGCGCTCAGACGGCGAACGACTCGCCCGGCTTGAGCACGGCCACCCTGGCGCGCGGCGCGCGGACGGCCATCTGCCGCCGTAGCTCGTCCAGGTCGGCGTGCTGGCTCGGGAAGGTGTCATAGTGCCCCGGGATGAGCACCTCACTGCCCAGGAGCTCCATGGCGTAGGCCGCCTCGCGCACGCCCATGGTGTACTTGCCGCCCACCGGCAGCACCGCCACCTTGGGCCCGTACAGATCGCCGATCAGGCGCATGTCGCCAAACACGCCCGTGTCGCCGGCAAAGTAGACCGGCGCGCCGCCGTCGGGCGTCAGGATCATGCCACAGGCGCCCGAGCCGGGCATCACGCAGTTGTCCGCGGCGTACTCGGCACCCATGATGTCCGAGGCGTGCAGCGCGTAGACGGCGTGGATGGTCAGGTCCTTCTGCCGGATGCTGCCGCCCGTGTGGACGGTGCCGCCCTGGTCATCGTAGGGGATGCCGTGGCGGCTACAGTAGGCGGCCACCTCGGGGATGGTCACCAGCGTCGCCCCCGTCCGGCGGACGAGTTCGATGGCGTCGCCCAGGTGGTCGCTGTGTCCGTGCGTCACGCAGACCAGGTCGGCCCGGTCGATGTCGTCCAGGCCGATGGGGCAGGCCGGGTTCTTGGCGATCCAGGGGTCGAGGTAGACGATCGTCCCCTGCGGCGTGGTCATCTTCCACGAGCCGTGGCCGAGCCAGGTGATTACTTGCATGGCCTTCTCCTCGCTGTCAGTAGTCGGGGCGGCCTCAGGCGGGGGCCAGGCCGCGGCGGATGTCGCGCTCTCCCCAGATGCCCAGGCCCTGGTTGACGTAGTCTTTGCAGGCCTGCACCGAGGCGCGCGGCTGGTAGGCAGTCATGTCGAAATCGTCGACGATCCAGCCGTCATAGCCGGCCTCGCGCAGCACCTTGGTCACCGCGGGAAAGTCGATCGCGCCGCGCCCCAGCTCCACCCAGCGCCCGCGCGAGTCCACGTTGTAGGCGCCCTCGTCGGCCGGCACCCGCAGGCCACCGGGCCACAATTCGCCCGTGGGGCGCCCGGCAAAGGTGAGGTCCTTGTAGTGCACGTAACCGATCCGGTCGGCGTAGCGCCGGAACGTCTCCACCACGTCGAAATCGCCCAGGGCCAGCTGGCCCGTGTCGGGGCAAAACTTGACCAGGCTCGGGTCGGTGCGGTCCATCAGCCGGGAAAAGGGCTCCTGCATCTCAAAGATGCTGCCCCAGTGCTGGTGCCAGGCCAGCGTCAGCCCGAGTGACCGGGCGTACTCGCCCAGGTGGTTGGCCGTCTCGGCGACGACGCTGATGTGATCGTCCACCTGTTGCGCGGTGGCGCCCGGGCGCTTGCGCCCGCCGTCGAGGAGCACCACCTCGGTGCCCAGCTCGGCGCAAAAGTCGCAGCGCTCCTTGAAGCGGGCCACGCCGGCGGCGCGCTGGGCCTCGTCGTCAAAGGTCAGGCCCGTGTAGTAGGTGGAGAGCTCCAGGTCGTGCATCTCGAGAAGGGCGCGCAGCTCCGCCACCCTGCCCGCGTACCAGTCGTACAGGAACGGGTAGCACATCTCGAACCCGTCCAGCCCGACCAGAGACATCTCATCCAACATCCGGTAAAAGTTCTCGAAATGATTGTCGCGGAGCCACAACTGCGTGCCGAATCCGATCTTCATTTGCGGGGAACCCTCCTGCCGGTGGTCTCGGTACCGCGTCGATCATGCCATAGCCCCCGAGGGGCGTCAAGGCACTCAGCCGCCTACTGGACGCCCTCCGTCTCTCCCGCAGCGCCCGCCGCGCCAGAGATCACGACCACGTACTCACCGCGCAGGCGGGCCTCACCCAGGCGCTCGCCCAGGGCTGAGAGCATCCCCCGGTCCACCGCCTCGTACATCTTGGTGAGGTCGTTGGCCACCGCTGCCGGCCGGTCACCAAACACCTCCAGGGCATCGGCCAGGAAGGCCACCAGGCGGTAGGGGCTCTCATAGTAGATCAGCGTGTACGGCGAGGCCGCGTCGGCCTGCAGGAAGCGCCGGCGGGCGGCCTGCTTGCGCGGCGGGAAGCCCCGAAACGTAAAGCTGTGCGCCGGCAAGCCCGACAGCACCAGCGCCATCACCAGCGCCGCCGGCCCGGGGATCATCGTCACGGGCAGGTCGCTGTCCACGGCCAGCCGTACCAGCGAGTAGCCGGGGTCCGAGATCCCCGGCGTGCCGGCGTTGGTGACCACCGCGACCGATTTGCCCTCCCGCAACAGCCCCAGAATGCGGCGGCCGGCCTGCTCCTCGTTGTACTCGTGAAAGGAGAGCTGCGGCTTTTTGATGTCATAGTGCTGCAGCAGACGACCGGTCTTGCGAGTGTCCTCGCTCGCCACGATATCGACCTCGCGCAGCGTCTCTAGCGCGCGCAGGCTGATGTCTCCCAGGTTGCCGATCGGCGTCGCCACCAGGTACAGCATCGCTCCCCTCCCCTCAGGCAGCCAGGGAGGGCACGGCGGCCGTGCCCTCCCTGCGCCTCAGGCCCTCTTCTGTCGCGGCCGCCGTCACCCTTCCCAGCGGAGCACCGGGTTGCGTGCCGCCTTGACCTCGTCCAACCGGCGCAGCGGCGCCTTGGTGGGCGCCTGGTGCAGGAGTTCGGGGTCCTCGCGCGCCTCGTCGGCGATGCGCATCATGATCTCGGCCAAGTCGTCGACGCTGGCCTTGCTCTCCGTCTCGGTCGGCTCGAACATCAGCGCCTCGGCGACGATGAGCGGAAAGTAGTTCGTCGGCGGGTGCACGCCATAGTCGATCATCCGCTTGGCGATGTCGAGCGCCCGCACGCCCTCAGCCCCCGAAACAATCCCCTGAACGACGCACTCGTGCATGCAGGGGCGGTCGTAGGGCAGCGGGTACTTCTCCTTAAGGATACTCTGCAGGTAGTTGGCGTTGAGCACGGCCATCTCGGTCGCCTCACGCAGGCCCGCAGCGCCGAGCGAACGGATGTACGTGTAGGCACGCACCAGCACGCCAAAGTTGCCGTAGAACGACTTGACCCGGCCGATGGACCTCTCGGGCACCGTCAGCGAGTACCAGTAGCCCTTGACGCACTGCTCATCGTCCCAGTCGTCGTCCCAGCGGGCGCCCGTCT
>JAAZBY010000453.1 GCA_012513595.1 Chloroflexota bacterium | reverse complement strand
GTACAATGCTCGTGAACGGTCACTTGAACGATCACGAGCCGCACGGGCCGCAACTCTGCAAGCAGGGGGCTATGGACCGCATCACGATCCGCGACGTCGCCCTTCGCGCCGGCGTCTCTCGCCAAACGGTCTCCCGGGCCATCAATAACAACCCCGGCATCGACCCCGAAACCCGCCGACGGGTCCTCGCCGTCGCCCGGGAACTCGGCTACCGCCCCTCTGCCGTCGCCCGCGGCCTCAAGACCAAGCGCACCGCCTCCCTCGGCCTCGTCGTCCCCGATATCGCCAACCCCTTCTTTGCCGAAGTGGTCCGCGGTGCCTCCGAGGTCGCCTGGGCCCAGGATTATTCGGTGCTCCTCTGCAATACCGATGAGCGCCCCGAACGCGAGTGGGCCACCCTGCACATGCTCGAGGCCCACCGCGTCGACGGCCTCCTCCTGGTCAGCTCGCGCCTGTCGGACGAGCAGCTCCGCGAGGTGGCCGAGGCCTACCCGCCCCTCGTCATCGTCAACCGGCGGCTTTCCGCGCGCCCCGGCCTGGGCTGCGTGGTCGTCAACGAGGAGCGCGCCGCCGAGGCCGCCGTGGCCCACCTTATCTCCCGCGGCCGCCGCCGCATCGGCTTCCTGGGCGGCTCGGCCGAGACCCATTCCGGCCGCGAGCGCCGCCACGGCTACCTCCATGCCCTGGCCGCCGCCGGCCTCCAAATCAGCGCCGCCTGGGACCGGCCCTGCCCGCCCACCGTCGAGGGGGGCCGCGCCGCCGCGTTGGACCTGCTGGCCCGTCACCCGGGGCTCGATGCCCTGCTCGCCTATAACGACCTGGTGGCCGTCGGCGCCATCCAGGCCTGTGAGACGCTCGGCCGCCCGGTGCCCGCGTCGCTCGCCGTGGTCGGCTGGGACGATATCGTCTTCTCGGCCCACCTCTCTCCGCCCCTCACCACCATGCGCATGCCCAAGGAGCGCCTGGGGGAGGTGGCCATGACTCTGCTCTTTGACCTGATGGCCGACCCGTCCCAGGCGCGCGACCCGATCGCCCTGGAGGCCCAACTCGTCGTGCGCGGCACGACATAACTAATGCCGCCCGCTTCCGCCTGCATCGCGCGGCGGATTGGGATACAATGGCACCGTTTACTCGTTCGGCATTCGCCGACAGGGGAGGATTGCGATGTACGATATCATGTCCAAGCTTTCCGCGACGGGCTGCGCCGCGGGCGCCCTCGAGGACCTTTCCGGCCTCAAGGTCTATGAGCGCTCGATCGCCGTGCAGGGCGGCACGGTGTTCTTCCTGGGCAACCGCGACCACCGCCATTACCTCGGCTTCCTGAACTGCGGCTCCCAGCGCACCGCCTTTGACGTCGCCTGGCGGGAGGTCTCCCTCGACGGCCAGGCCCTGTGGCTCGGCATCGGTGAGGAGAACCACACCAACGCCGCCGCCCTGCGCGCCACCTTCCCGTGGACGGCGCCCTCCTACGTCGGCCTGCGCAAGTCCGCCGGCATGGGCGACCGCCTCGGCCTGGCCACCCCCGGGCACCTGCAGGCCATGCAGCACGCCAAGGGGATCGTGCCGATCCTGGCCCAGCAGTCCATCCGGGAGATGGAACGCACCCACCGCACCGCCGAAAACGTCATGGACGCGGCCACCTGGGGCGTCTTCCAGGTCGGCTGGCGCGAGGGCTTTGGCTCCGACGCCGACCACCTCAAGACCACCGCCGACATCGACTATTGCGCCGACCAGGGCTTCCTCTGGTACACCTTTGACCCGCGCGACTTTGTCGATAACGACGCCGAGGTCGACGACCTGGCCACCCTCCGCCGCAAGTACGAGGCCCTCCCCTGGCAGAGCCTCCACACCACCCCCGCCGCCACCCGCGCCGCGTACGTGGGCAAAACGTGGGACCTGGAGGGCTTTTCCCTGACCCTGAACGAGGAGGACCTCCTCCGCGCCGCCTGCAAGTACGCCAAGGGCCTGGCGCACATCTCGGCCATGTATCAGCACGTGGTGCAGCGCATGGGCGACAAGCCCTTTGAGGTGGAGGTCTCCGTCGACGAGAGCGACACCCCCACCAAGGCCCAGGAGCACCTTTACATCGCCGCCGAGCTCAAGCGCCTGGGCGTGCAGTGGACCAGCCTGGCCCCGCGCTACATCGGCGCCTTTGAGAAGGGCGTGGACTATATCGGCGACCTGGCCGTGTTTGAGAAGACCTTTGCCGAGCACGTCGCCATCGCCAAGGCCTTCGGCCCCTACAAGCTGAGCCTGCACTCCGGCTCGGACAAGTTCAGCATCTACCCGATCGCCGCGCGCCTGGCCGGTGAGCTGGTGCACCTCAAGACGGCCGGCAACTCGTACCTGGAGGCGCTGCGCGCCGTGGCCCGGGTCGACCCGGCCCTCTTCCGCGAGGTCCTGGCTTTCGCCATCGACCACTATGAGGTCGACAAGGCCTCTTACCACGTCTCGGCCCAGCTCAGCAAGATGATCGCCCCGGAGACGATCTCTGACGCGGGCCTGCCCGAGGTGCTCGACCAGTTCGACACCCGCCAGGCGCTGCACGTCACCTTTGGCTCCGTCCTCACCCTGCAGGATGATGCGGGCCAGTACGTCTTCAAGGACCGGTTGTTCCAGGTGCTCGAGTCGCACGAGCAAGAGCACTATGCGGCGCTCGAGGCCCATTTCATCAAGCATCTGACCCCGTTCAGCAACTAGTTCAGGTATCAAGGAGGATAGTGAGAGATGGATCGCAATTACATCAACAGCCTGTTCAACGTCGAGGGTAAGGTCGTCGTGCTCACCGGTGGCGGCGGCGTCATCTGCAGCACGCTGGCCAAGGGCTACGCCAAGGCGGGCGCCAAGGTGGCCCTGCTCGACATCAACCTCGACGCCGCCAAGGCCGCGGCGGCGGCCATCGTGGCCGAGGGGGGCGAGGCGATCGGCGTCCAGGCCGACGTCCTCAACCGCGAAAAGATGGATGTGGCCGTCAAGGAAGTGCTCGACGCCTACGGCACCGTCGACATCCTGATCAACGGCGCGGGCGGCAACAACCGCCGGGCCACCACCAGCCCCGACCTGTCGTTCTTTGACCTGCCGCAGGACGCCTTCCAGTGGGTGTTCAACCTGAACTTTATCGGCACGCTGCTGCCCACCCAGGCCTTCGGCAAGATCCTGGCCGACAAGGGTGAGGGCGTCATCATCAACATCGCCTCAGTGAACGCCTTCCGCCCGCTCACCAACATCCCGGCCTACTCGGCGGCCAAGGC